>NZ_JBANRO010000005.1:0-284943 GCF_037154115.1 Alteraurantiacibacter palmitatis
CAGGTCCATGCCATCCTGAAGGAAAGCCCGCGTCAGCGCGCGGCCAACACCCGCACCCACACCCCGGCGCTGCTCAAAGGTCTGATCTTCACGGATCGCGGCATCGCCATGACGCCAACTGTCACAAAGAAGGGCAGCCGGCATTACCGCTACTACACCTCGATGGATGCGATCCGGAACCGAGCGTGCGAAGGCCGGGAGAGCTTTGTCCGGCTCAATGCCGGCATGGTCGAAGGCGCTGTTGTCCAGCACATCCGGTCGCTGCTGCGCACGCCGGAAATTGCGGCGCGGGCGATGGAGGCAGCGCGCCGGACTGCACCGGACATGGACGAGCAGGATGTGGTCACCGCGCTGACGGGCTTTGATGGGCTGTGGGAGTCTCTGTTCCCGGCCGAACAGGCCCGCATCGCCCGCCTGCTGATCGAGCGGGTCACGGTCAGCGCCGATGGCCTCGCGGTGGATCTGCGGACCGAAGGTCTCGGATCGCTCATCCGCGAGATGGTCACTCCCGAACGGAGACAAGCAGCATGAGCGCGCCCACCACCATACGGGTGTTCATCCCGCTCACCATCCGCAAGCGCAACGGGCGGCCGAAGATCGTGCCGCCAGCCGACATGGCACAGGACACCAACGGGGTGGATCCGCATGTGCTGAAGGCGATTGCCAAGGCGTGGAGCTGGCGGCGGAAGCTGGAATCCGGCGCGGCGGCAACCCTCGCGGACATCGCCATGGCCGAGAATGTTACGCCCGCCTATGCTGGTCGGATGCTGAAACTGGCCTATTTGGCGCCGACCGTGCTCGATAAGCTACTGATTGCACGCGTCCCGCCGGCGGTGTCGGTGAAGGAACTGGCGGCAGCGGCCGAGTTGCAGTGGTACAAGCAAGAGGCAATCGTGTTCGGTAATTGAAAGCTTCAACAGACGGGCGGCAACCGCCGAAACTTACTGCCACTTCAAAACTCCCCTTGTTGCCAAAAGATGCATCTGCGAACTGGAGGGCATGACACGGCAGAAACTGGAGCAACATCAAGTCTGGATCTACCTCGTCGCGATCCTCGCGGGTCTTGGTATCGGCAGCGTTGCGCCCAATACGGCTTCGGCGTTTGAAGCGGTACTGTGGCCGGTGTTGGGTCTACTCCTTTACGCGACCTTCACACAGGTCCCGCTGACCAACCTGCCCGAGGCGTTTCGCGACCGGCGCTTCATGGGCGCCGTTCTGGCTGGCAACTTCCTCCTGATCCCCTTGCTCGTCTGGGCCTTGCTGGTCTTGTTGCCTGACGATCCCGCCATCCGCCTCGGCGTGCTGCTGGTCCTGCTGGTTCCTTGTACTGACTGGTACATCACATTTACCCATCTGGGCGGCGGCGACAGTCGGCGCGCCATTGCCGCAACGCCGGTCAACCTGATTGTCCAACTGTGCCTTCTGCCAGTCTATCTCTGGGTGTTTATGGGCAATGCGTTCCTTGAGCTGCTGGCGGCTGACCGGATCGCATCTGTATTTCTTACCCTTATCGTTCTGCCGCTACTTGCAGCCTGGCTGACCGAGCGCTGGGCTGAGCGGCGACAGGACGGAGAAAAAATCGTCGGGCAGATTGGCTGGCTGCCGGTTCCACTGCTTGGTGTTGTGGTTTTTCTTATCGCAGGGTCACAGGTGCAGGCCGTAGCGGGGGCGCTGCCGGTGCTGGGGCAGGTTACCGGGGTGTTTGTCGTCTTTCTGGTCGCCGCTGCACTGATCGGGCTCGCCCTGTCGAAGATACTCCGCCTGCCGGTTGGCTCCTCGCGCGCGCTGGTGTTCAGTCTTGGCACCCGGAACTCGTTTGTCGTTCTGCCGCTTGCCCTGGCGCTCGCACCGCAATGGCAGACCGCAACCGTGGTCATCGTCTTTCAGTCGCTGGTCGAACTGTTCGGCATGGTCGCCTACCTGTGGTTGGTGCCCAGAATGTTACCGGCAGCACGAACCTCAGTAGCCGCTTGATCGAGCCGCTGCTCTGGATCCCGCTGCTGGCGGTGGCGCTGGTTGCCGGGACAATCGGCGGGGTGGTTGGTTTTGGCAGCGCGGTTATCCTCCTGCCGGTTTGCGCCTATGTTTTCGGAGCCGAACGGGCCGTGCCGATACTCACCGTCGCGGCGCTGATCGGCAACCTGTCCCGCGCGACCTTTTCCTGGCGCGACACGGATTGGGCTGCGGTTCGCATGTACGTGACCGGTGCCGTGCCGTGTGCGGCAATCGGAGCCTTCATATTCATCGAACTCGATGTGCAGCTGATCCAGCGTTTGCTGGGGGCCTTCATTCTGCTGATGATCCCGGCACGGCGTTGGGCCACACGCCGCGAGATGACAATCAAACGATGGCACCTCTTGCCGCTGGGCGCGGTTATGGGATTGCTATCCGGGATTGTGGGCACAGTGGGGCCGATCAACGCACCGTTCTTCCTTGCTTATGGCCTGGCAAAGGGGGCCTATCTGGCGACCGAAGCGCTCGGTGCCGCCGCCGTGCATCTCACCAAGTCTGCTGTCTATGGGCGGTTCGCAGTGCTCGATCTCGAAACGATCATGTACGGCATCGCAATTGGCTTTGCTCTGATCGCAGGGTCATGGGCTGGCAAGCGCATCGTAATGCGCCTCGATACGCCGGCCTTCATCCGCACGGTCGAGGTTCTTCTGGCCGCGTCTGGTCTGGCGATGGTGCTAGGAATCTGAATTTACTCGTCTGAGTCAAAATTGGTGGAGTCGAAGGCTGTGCAGAAATTCCTGATATTCCTCGGGTCAGCCCGTGACAGCGCGCCTCCGCGCCCGGTCAGGCTTGGCCTGCGTGTTGCCCTGCAATGCGAGAAGCATCTTGAAGCAATGGGCCATGCCGTAGAATTGATCGATCCATTGTCGATCGAGCTGCCGACCGTGTTCAAGCCTCACTTTGCGTATGCGAAGAGCGCAGCCCCGGAGGCTCTCGATATCTTGGCTGCCAAGATCGAAGCGGCAGATGGCTATGTTATGGTCAGCCCCGAGTACAACCATTCCATGAGCCCCGCATTGGCGCACCTGCTGAACCATTTCGGGAGCTCGCTCTTTTCGTACAAGCCCAGTGCCATAGTGACCTATTCGGCTGGGCAGTGGGGTGGCGCCCGCGCAGCGGTAAACATGCGCACATTTCTGTCGGAGCTTGGATGTCTGCCGGTCTCGGCAATGATCCACCTGCCGAAAGCACAGGATATCCTGACCGACGCGGGGGATTTTGCCGATGGCGTCGATGCCATGTCCTGGCGGGGCTATGTTGGACGCACCCTTGCCCAGTTGGAATGGTGGGGTGAGGCCGCCCGGGCGCAGCGGACAATGGAAGGCATACCAGCCGCAGCGCCTGCGTTCAGCCGGGACCCTTCACAGCGCAATGCCCCTGAGATATCTCAATAAGGGGAACTGCGATTGCAGCACATAGGTGTATACCTTGCATTCTCACACAATATCGCCGGCCGGATTAAAGCTGAAAAGGCATAACAAGATGCGAGGCAAAAAAGCCCGGAAATCCGTCACTTTCTAGGCCGATACCTTCCACGACAAGGTTTAGGTGAAAAGAGACAAAAGCCGATCAGAGACCGATTTTGGCCGTCCCGGAAGTCTCCGAGGTTTGGTCGCAATTAGCAAAACCGCCCAAAAGCTGGGGTTTTCTGGCCCGTCTGGGCTCATCTCATTGATTCGCATTGAGATGTTGGCGGAGCGGGAGGGATTCGAACCCTCGATACGGTTTTGCCGTATACACACTTTCCAGGCGTGCGCCTTCGACCACTCGGCCACCGCTCCGTTGCCTCTTCAGGCGAGGCGGCTCCCTAGCTGCCCCTGCGGCAGATGACAAGCACAAGCGCCACGCCTATCTGGGCCCCATGACACGTGCTTTCGGGGAAGCCCCCTCTGCCGCCGAGATGGAAGCGCTGGCCCGTGCCGCACTCGCCCGCTTGCCAGCGCAATTCCGCGCGCATCTGCACGATGTGGTGATCGCGGTGGAGGAATTTGCCGAGGACGCGCTGCTGGACGAGATGGGGATCGAAAGCCCCTTCGACCTGACCGGCGTCTACGAAGGCCTGCCAGTGGGCCAGCGCAGCATCGACCATTCGGGCACCCTGCCCGATCGCATCCGCCTGTTCCGCCTGCCCATCCTGCTCGAATGGTGTGAGCGCGGCGACGAGACGCTGGAGCATCTCGTTACCCATGTGCTGATCCACGAGATCGGCCACCACTTCGGCCTGTCCGACGAGGATATGCACGCGCTGGAGGAGATGGCGGGGTAGGGCAAGGCTCGCCAGCGATCTGCCCGATCCGCCCGCGTTCGAATATCTGTCCAGCGAAAGCGCCAGCTTTGCCCGCTATGTCGCCAGCCGCGCCAACCGCAATGATGCCTTCTACACCGTGCCGGCAGGCGGGGTAGACATCTGCAATGTGCAGGTGCCGATCCGCCGTGTGAGCGCGTGAGCGAGACCACCCGTTGCACGGGCCCGCTGTGGCGCTGGGCGGGGGCAGACGGGTCGGGAAGCTGGCATTTCCTCGCCATGGATGGCGCTGTTGCCCAGGCCATTGCCGCGCACGAAGCAAGGCGGCGGTTGGAACTGGGGAGCGGGCGCGGCTTTGGCTCGGTCAGGGTCGAGGCGCGCATCGGGAGCACGCGCTGAGCCACCAGTGCCTGTCCCAGCAAGGAGAGCGGCGGCTGGCTGCTTGTGGTGAAGCAGGCGGTGCGCAGGGCCGAGGATCTGACGGCGGGAGACGAAATTGAGGTGGAACTGGCGCTGCTCTAAACCCGCTCCGCCTCGGCCACGCTGTCACTGGCGCGCAGGGACGACACGATGCGCGTGATATGCGCCAGGTCCTGCACTTCCAGATCGACCGCATAGGTGTGGAACGGATCGTCGCGCTGGGTGAGCACGATGTTCATCACATTGGCGTTGTTGCGGGCAAAGGTGCCCGCCATTTCCGCCAGCGTTCCGGGCCGGTTATACAGCGTGACATTCAGCCGGCCGACAGCTCCGCGTGAATGTTCACCCCATGACAGGTCAACCCAGTCGGCATCCTCGCCATTGGCGAGTTCGCGGCAATCGATGGCGTGCACTTCCACCCCCTGCCCGCGCCGGCGCAGGCCCACGATCCGGTCGCCCGGCAGCGGGTGGCAGCATTCGGCCAGCTGGAACCCCATGCCCGGCGTCAGCCCCTTGATGCTGATCGCGCGGGCCATATGCGGTTCGTCGGGCAGATCGGCGGTGGAGCCGGGGACAAGCGCTTCCATCACTTCGCGGTCGGACAATTTGGCCGAACCGATGGCGACCATCAGGTCTTCCTCGTCCTCCATCTCCAGCCGCTTCACCGCATCCTTGATGCCCTTCTTGCCGACCTTGGCAGGCAGGCGTTCGACGATATCCTCGAACAGCTTGGCGCCGATCTCGGCAATTTCGGCGCGTTCCTTCTGCCGCACCGCGCGGCGGATGGCGGCGCGCGCCTTGCCGGTCACGACAAAGGCCAGCCACGACAATTGCGGGCTCGCCGTGGTGCTCTTGATGATTTCCACCACATCGCCATTGCCCAGCGGGGTGCGCAGCGGCACGTGGCGGCCGTTGATCTTGGCCCCCACGGTCTGCGCGCCCAGATCGGTGTGCACGGCAAAGGCGAAATCGACCGCGGTCGCCCCGCGCGGCAGCTGGAACAGCGCGCCCTTGGGAGTGAAGGCGAAGATGCGATCCTGATAGATCGCCAGCTTGGTATGTTCGAGCAGTTCCTCGGCATCGTGGCTGGCATCGACAATCTCGATCAGGTCGCGCAGCCAGCCCACCTGCCCGTCGGGCCGCCCTTCCTGCTTGTAGGCCCAATGCGCCGCCAGCCCGAATTCGTTGGTGCGGTGCATTTCGCGGGTGCGGATCTGCACCTCCACGCGCATGGACCCGGCATGGATCAGCGTGGTGTGCAGTGATTTGTAACCGTTGGATTTGGGGGTGGAGATGAAATCCTTGAACCGCCCCGGCACCATCTGCCACGTGGTGTGCAGCACCCCCAAAGCGCGGTAGCAGTCCTCCACACTGTCGGCCAGCACACGGAAGGCCATGATATCGGTAATCTGTTCAAAGGAGACATGGCGTTCGGCCATCTTCTTCCAGATCGAATAGGGGTGCTTTTCGCGGCCCCAGACCTCCACCTGCAATCCCGCTTCGGCCAGAGCCTGCTTGATCTTGAGCGCGATGGCATCGACCTGGCCCGTATCGCTTGACCGGATCTGTTCCAGCCGCCCGGTAATGGTGGCATAGGCTTCGGGCTCCAGCTGCTCGAAAGCAAGCAACTGCATCTCGCGCATATATTCATACATCCCCACCCGCTCGGCCAGCGGGGCGTAGATATCCATCGTCTCGCGCGCGATGCGCTGGCGCTTTTCGGGCGATTTGATGAAATGCAGCGTGCGCATATTGTGCAGGCGATCCGCCAGCTTGACCAGCAGCACGCGGATATCCTCGGACATGGCGAGGAGGAACTTGCGCAGGTTTTCCGCGGCGCGTTCATCCTCGGGCATCTGTTCGATCTTGGACAGTTTCGTCACGCCATCGACCAGCCGCGCGACATCAGGGCCGAATTTCAGCTCGATATCCTCGATCGTGGCGAGCGTATCCTCCACCGTATCGTGCAGCAGCGCGGTGACGATGGTTTCCTGATCCAGCTTCAGATCGGTCATCAAGCCGGCCACTTCGACCGGATGGCTGAAATAGGGATCGCCGCTGGCGCGCTTCTGGCTGCCGTGTTTCTGCACCGTGTAGACATAGGCGCGGTTGAGCAGCGCCTCATCCGCATCGGGATCATAGGCCTTCACGCGTTCGACGAGTTCATACTGGCGCAGCATATGGCCCAAGATAGGGGGAAAATCGGGCAATTGCAGCCACGGATTTGCGCGTGGCTGCAAATCGCCCCGGCTGGCTGGAGGGAACCTGCGCGGCGCTGGCGGGTTGCCACCCCATCACGGGGAAGGATTCAGGACCATGCTGACACAGCTAAACCCTCCGCTTCCGGTCCACATCCTTGATCGCGGCGCAGGACAGGCCTTGGCGGTTATCGATTACGGGCCCGAACATCATCTGGTCTGGGTGACCGCGCTCGACAACGGGGGCGAAATCTGGTGCGCACCCAATCCGCGTGTGCGGGTGCAGGCAAACTGGACCCTGGGGCGCACAAAGGGTTCGCCCGGGCACCAGTGGGCGCAGCCCCTTCCCGCCGAAGCGCGTGCCGCAGCAACGCCCTGCTCCTGCGGGCTTGAGGAGGCGGCACTGCCATGAGCCTGACCCTGCTGCAACCGACGGATTCGCTGGACAAGGAACTGCACGACTGGATTGCCGACAGCGGCTTTCCTTGCGTGGGCGCGAAATCGGCACTTGCCAAAGGCACGCTGAAGGTCGTGTCCGCGCTCGACATGACCAGCGCGTGGAATGACGTGCAGATCCATGATGCGCTGCTCAACTGGGCGTGGGAATACCGCGACAATCCGGGCGGCCTGCGCAGCCTGGCGGTAGTGTTCGAAGGGCCGCTCGACCTCACCGAAACGCAGTTCGAGGTGCATTTGTGGGACCGCCTGCAATCGCTGGCGGACAAGGATCACTGGCGCGGCCAGCCCTATGACGGGCGGGTGAGCGCCGATCCCGACAGTCCGCATTTCTCGCTCAGCTTTGGCGGAGAGGCCTTTTTCGTCGTGGGCCTACACCCGCACGCCAGCCGCCCCGCGCGGCGTTTTGGCCGCCCGACACTGGTGTTCAACCTGCACGACCAGTTCGAAAAGCTGCGTGAGGAGGGACGCTACGAAAAGATGCGCGCCGCCATTCTGGAACGCGACCGCAAGCTGGCCGGCGACATCAACCCCATGCTGTCGCGCCATGGCGAGGCGAGCGAGGCGCAGCAATATTCGGGGCGGCAGGTCGATCCCGATTGGTCTCCGCCCTTTTGCGACAAGCGGGCACGCTGATGCTGGAGCGAATCCCGCCGCGCAGCGGCACTGCCTTTCGTCTGGACCAGGGCCAAGTGCTCGAAGTCACCGATCTGGAAGGGTGCCAGGTCGCCGACCTGATCGCCTTTGCCGCCGATGATGTGCGCGAGGCGCTGTCGAACGGGCGCACCTTCGATTACGAGGAGACGCTGAAACTGACCACGGGGAACACGCTGTGGTCGAACCGTTCCAACCCCATGCTCACACTCGTGCATGACGATGTGGGGTGCCACGATTTCCTGCTCACCCCATGCAGCGAGGCGACCTTTCGCCACTTCTATCCCGAACACCCGGTGCATCGCGGCTGCTTCGGCAATCTGGCAGAGGCGCTGGCCCCCTATGGCGTGGAACCCGACAGGATCGGCACCGCCTTCAACCTGTTCATGAATGTGCCGTTCGACGGGGCAAGCGGGCGCATCCGCGTGGAGCCGCCGCCCTCGCGCGCCGGCGATTGCCTGCGGCTGGAGGCGCGGATGGACCTCGTCATCGGCCTCACCGCCTGTTCGGCCTATGCCTCGAACGGGGGCAGCTTCAAGCCGATCGGCTGGCGCATCCTGAGCTAGGACGCGCCACCAACTCCCAACACGCCGTCGACATTGCCGCGCGTCATGGCATGATATCCCGGACGTGTCCGCTCATATAGCGGGCGTGCAATCGCCATCCCCCATTCGCCCTGCCCCTGCATCGCGCGGTAGAGCGGGCTGACGAACTTGTTGCGGCCCACGCGCGTCAGGAACTCCTCGGCTTGGGGAACGGCGGGCTGGTAGCGGTTCTTCAGCGCCAGTTCGAGCCACAGGAAGCGGATCTCGTTATTGCCGGTGGCGGACAGGCCAAAGGCCTCGTCCAAGGCGGCAAGTTGCGCGGCGCTGCGTTGCTGCGGCGCCCTTTGCAGGAAGCGCATCCGTTCCGCCGTGCTCCAGCCGTTCCATGCGGCGGCATTCAGCGTGCCATTGGCCGCGTAGGCATCGGCTGCCGCGTCCACTTCGGCAAAGGCTGCCGGATTGGGCCGCGCGGCATTGGCAGGCAGGCCCGTGCCATACACCCATTCCTCCAGCATCAGCGCCTCGTCCAGCACCGCGTCATCGCCCACCAGCTTTTCGCGCAGATCCGCGATGAACATCTCTGACGTGGCGGGCTGGAAGGCGTGGGTATCGAACCACTGGCGCAGCCACGGATCGAAGCGGTCGCGCCCGATAATGGCCTCCAGCGTGTGCAGGAACAGCGCACCCTTGTCGTAAATGATGGCCGAATCGTATTCGAGCGGGTTCAGCCCGTCGGGCGTGCGCAGCGATGTGATCGGCGCATCCGCCCCGTGGGTGCCCAGCGCGTCCTCGATTGCGGCAAAGGACAGCGCACGCTCCTGCATGGCCCTTTCCGGCCCGAACACCGCCTCGGAAATGCGGCTTTCGATATAGGAGGTGACGCCTTCGTTCAGCCAGCCGTCGCGCCAGCTGGCATAGGTGACCAGATTGCCCGACCAGCTGTGCGCCAGTTCATGCGCAACCAGGCCCGTCAGGCTGCGATCGCCCGCGATGAAAGTGGGTGTGAGGAAGGTCATCACCGGGTTTTCCATGCCCCCATAGGGGAAGGACGGCGGCAGAACGATCATGTCATACCGGCCCCAGCGGTAATCGCCGTAAAGCTCCTCCGCCGCGTCGATCATCGCTTCGGTATCGACCAGTTCGGCCTTTGCCGCCTCAAGCATGGCGGGCTCGGCCCAGACGCCCGAACGCGGGCCCAGCTCGGCAAATTCGATATTCCCTGCCGCAATTGCGATGAGATAGGGGGCGACCGGCTTGTCCATCACAAAGCGGTAGGTGTGCTGCGCGGTGCCATCAGGGGCGGCTTGCGCCTCCTCCGCCTCGCCCTGGATAATGCCGCTCATCACCGCTTTCAGATCGGCGGGAAGCGTGATGCGCGCCTCCCATGTCTGGCGGATGCCGGGGCTGTCCTGCGTGGGGATCCAGCTGCGGTTCAGGATCGCCTGACCCTGACTGAACAGGAAGGGATGCGTCCCGTTCGCGGTCTGCTCCGGGCTCAGCCATTGCAGCGCCTCAGCCCCCGGCGCGGCGGAATAGGTGACCGTGATCTGCCGCACATCGCCAATCGCCACGGTCAGCGGCTCGCCCTTGCCCTCGACCCGCGCGCCCATTTCCCAGTCCAGCGCGCTGCCATCGGGCGCGGTGATGCTGCCGATTTCCAGCCCGTCGGAATCAAGGATGATCTCGTTCGCGTCATTCGCGGCTTCGATGTCCAGCGTGGCGGTGCCCGAAATGTCCTGCGCGGCGAAATCCAGCGTCAGATCAAGCGCCACATGGGTTACGCGCGCCACCTGCGGCTGGGCGAAGGTGTAATCGTCAAACGCCTGCTCTGTCGTCAGGATGGGGGCAACCATCCGCTCTTCCGGCGCGGACGAACAGGCGGCGAGTGTGGCAAGGAAAATGGCGGCGATGGCGACAAACGGGCGCGTCATGATGGCTCCGGACACGAAGGAAAGCGGGCTGGTTACCGTTGCAACGAATTTCGCGCAAGGGTGCGCGCACGGCTCACCTGCGGTCGATCAGCTCCAGGTCACTTCGGGCGGCAGGCTCATCAGGATGGCGTCGATATTGCCGCCGGTCTTCAGGCCGAACAGCGTGCCTCGATCGTACACCAGATTGAATTCGACATAGCGCCCGCGCCATTCCTTCTGCTGGGCCTTTTCCGCCTCGGTCCATTCCTGCCCCATCCGGGCGCGCACCAGACGCGGGAAGACATCCAGAAACGCCTCGCCCACATCGCGGGTGAAGGCGAAGTGGCGTTCGAACGCGGCCACATCCTCGCATTCCAGATGATCGTAGAAGATGCCGCCCACCCCGCGCGCCACATTGCGGTGCGGGATGAAGAAATACTCGTCCGCCCATTTGGAAAAGCGGTCGTAGTAAGTCGGGTTATGCGCCATGCAGGCTGCGCGGAAGCGGGCGTGGAAGGCTTCGGTATCCTCGGCATAGGGGATCGGCGGGTTCAGATCGGCCCCGCCGCCGAACCAGGCGGCCTGCGTGGTGAGGAAACGGGTATTCATGTGCACCGCCGGCACGTGCGGATTGGCCATGTGCGCCACCAGCGAAATGCCGGTGGCGGTAAAGCCGGGATGCGCCTCGCTCGCGCCGTTGATCGTTTTCGCAAATTGCGGCGCGAACTCGCCGGTCACGGTGGAGACATTGACCCCCACCTTCTCGAACACGCGGCCCTTCATCACCCCGCGCACGCCGCCGCCGCCGTCCGAGCCATCCTCGGTCTCGCGATTCCACGGGATATAGTCGAACGCGGCGTCCGAACCCGCCTCGCGCTCGATCGCCTCGAAAGTGGCGCAGATGCGGTCGCGCAGGCTCTCGAACCAGTGGCGGGCAGCAGCGGTCTGGGCGGTCCAATCGGTCATGCAAACTCCCTTGCCAAAGCTGGGCGATCACGGCAAGTGCAGGCCATGGTTCCCGTTTCGTTCACATTCGGATTCTGCGGGGAGGAGTTCGTCCTCCTTCCCTGCGCACAGGGTGGCACGGCAGGGTCGCGGGCGCTGTTCTGGCCGCGCGAGAATGCGCTGCTGGTGGCCGATCTGCATCTGGAAAAGGCCAGCTTCTTTGCCCGCACGGGGCAGTTCCTGCCGCCTTATGACAGCCGCGAAACGCTGGAGCGGCTGGCGGCGGCGATCAAGGCAACCGGCGCACGGCGCGTCTATACGCTGGGCGACAATTTCCACGATGCCGGCGGGCCTGCGCGGCTGGAAAGCCACGCGGCCGGGATGCTGGATGCGCTGACCCGCGCGTGCGAATTCGTCTGGATCACCGGCAACCACGACAAGGGGCCGTCCGCAGGCATTGGCGGCACCTTTGTGGAGGAGCTGGAGATTGCGGGCATGGTGCTGCGGCACGAAGCCAAGGCGGGCGAGGTGCGGCCCGAACTGTCCGGCCATTTCCACCCGCGCCTGCAAATCCGGGTTTCGGGCCGCCACATCCGCCGCCACTGTGCGGTGCAAAGCACGGATGCAATGGGCGCGGGCCGCGTGATCCTGCCTGCTTTTGGCGCGCTGACGGGCGGGATGGATGCGGCCGATCCGGCGATTCTGGCGGCGCTGCAACCCGCCCGGAAGATCGAGGCGCTGGTGCCTGCGGAAAAGAAATTGGCCCGCTTCACCCTGTGGCAGGCCCAATAGGCGCACCAATTGCCGACCCGCCAAGTGGCCACTAGCGCGACGGCCATTTCGCCTCTACATAGCGCGCTTCACACAACCATTTCAGGAGCACGCCCATACCTCGTCCGCCCCGCCGCATGATGGCACCGCCGGTCAAATCCGGCCCGCGTTTCGACCAGCTGATCCAGTCCGACAAAGTTCGCGTCATTGACGAGAACGGTGAGAATATCGGCGTCATGTACACCAATGAAGCCATCGACCAGGCCGCAAGCCTGGGGCTGAACCTGGTGGAGGTGTCGCCCAATGCCGACCCGCCCGTCTGCAAGTTCCTCGATGTCGGCAAATATCGCTACGAAGCGCAGAAGAAGGCCAACCTCGCCCGCAAGAGCCAGAAGACGCAGGAGATCAAGGAGATCAAGGTGCGTCCCAACATCGATGATCACGATTACGATGTGAAGCTCAAGGCGATGCACAAGTTCATCGACAATGGCGACAAGGTGAAGGTGACGCTGCGTTTCCGCGGCCGCGAAATGGCGCACCAGCATCTGGGCGCGGAATTGCTGCGCCGGGTGCAGGACGACATGGCCGAAACCACCAAGGTGGAAAGCTTCCCGCGTCTGGAAGGTCGCCAGATGGTCATGGTGCTGGCGCCCAAATAGGCACCATATTCCGAGGGAATCGCGCGGAAAAGGGGGAGCGCTCAATGACGGCCAGCCGCATCGGTTTCTGGATCGGGCTGGCAGGTTTTGCCGTAACTCTCCTGCTGCCCGCCCCCGGCACCATGCCCGCTTCGGCATGGATCGTGGCCGGCCTTGTCTGGTGGATGGCGGCGTGGTGGATGACAGAGGCGGTGCCGCTGACCGCCACTGCCCTCATCCCCTTCCTCGTCCTGCCCTTTGCCGGAATATCGAGCGCGGCGGAAACCGCCTCCACCTATTATTCGGACATATTGTTCCTGATTTTGGGCGGGGCATTTCTTGCGCTGGCGATCGAACGCACCGGCCTGCACCGCCGCCTGTCGCTGGCTATCCTGCGCGGCGTGGACCGGGGTGGGGAATCCCCGGCAAGGGGAGGCAGCGGCGCGCGGCTGCTGCTCGCCTTCATGGCCAGCGCCGCGCTGCTTTCGATGCTGATATCCAACACCTCCACCGCGCTCATCATGATGCCGATGGCGCTGGCGGTGCTGGCGGCGGGCGGATCGGGCCTGTCTGGCCCCGCTGACGACGCGGAAGGCCCGCCCACCGGGCTGGGCCTCGCGGGCGCGCTGCCCATCGGCATTGCCTTTGCCGCCAGCATTGGCGGGCTCGGCACGATTGTCGGATCGCCAACCAATGCGATTGCGGTGGGCCTGCTCGACACCACGATTGGCCTGCGCATCAGCTTTGCCCAATGGAGCGCGTTCGGCCTGCCCATCGTGCTGCTGGGCGTGCCGCTGGCCGCGTTCATCATCCACAAAGTGTGCCGCGTGGGCGAACACCGTTTCGATGTGCACGCCGCGCGTGCCGCGATCGATACGCACAGCGCCTGGACGACGCCCGAAAAGCGGTTGGTGCCGCTGGTGGCGCTCACCTTCATCGCCTGGCTGGTGCAGCCGCTGCTGACCCCGCTGCTGCCCGCAGGATCGCTGAGCGATGGCACGATTGCGGTGATCGCAGGCCTTACGCTGTTCCTTTTGCCCGATGGCACGGGCCGCCCCCTGCTGGTGTGGAAGGAAGCCGACCGCGCGCCGTGGGGCGTTATCATGATGTTCGGCGGAGGGCTGGCGCTGGCCGCCGGCATGACCAAGAGCGGGCTGGCCGCATGGCTGGGGCAGGCGCTGCTGCCGCTGGCAGGCGTGCCCATGGTGCTGGTGGCCTGTGCGCTGGTGGCGCTGGTAATTCTGGTGACGGAGTTTGCCAGCAATGTCGCCACTGCCAGCGGCATCATGCCGGTGGTGGCCAGTCTGGCGCTGGCGCTGGGCGGCGATCCGATGCTGCTGGCCATGCCCGCCGCGCTGGCGGCCAGCTGGGGCTTCATGCTGCCTGCTGGCACCGGCCCCAATGCAATTGCCTGGGCCACGGGCCAGGTGCGGCTTGCCAATATGGTGCGCGCAGGGGTGCTGCTCGATCTGGCGGGGGTTTTCCTGATCGTGGGCGTGTGCTGGGCGGTCGCCGCGCTTTAGGGCTTCATGCCGCGCGCCGATCAGGGGGCGCGCACAGGCGCTGCGGCGCGGCCGGATGATCCAGCACGCGCACGGGCAGATGCACGATGAAGCTCGATCCCGCGCCTTCGCGCGACACGGCATCGATCCACCCGTCCATCAGCCGCACCAGTTGCGCGCAGATGGCAAGACCCAGCCCCGCGCCGCCATGACTGCGCGCAATTCCGGCATCCGCTTGCCGGTAGCGTTGGAAGATATGCCGCATCGCCGCCGGCGCGATGCCGATGCCGGTATCGGCCACCTCGATCGACAGCTGCGTTGACAGCACGCCGGGTTCCGCACGGGCCTGCACATGGACTTGGCCGCAATCGGTGAACTTTACCGCATTTCCAATGATGTTGAGCAGCACCTGCCGCAGCCGCAGCGCATCGCCCGCGATCAGCACGGGCACGGCGGGATCGATCGTGCAGGTGAGCGCAATCCCCTTTTCCGCAGCGCGCGGGGCGAACATCGCGGTGCAATAGGCAAGTTCGTCATGCAGGCGCACCTCGCCCTGTTCCAGCGTCATCCGGCCCGCCTCGGCACGGGTGAAATCGAGAATGTCGTTGAGCAGACGCACCATCGTCTGCCCGCTTTGCGCGATATGTTCCAGGCTGGCGGCTTGCGCAGGCGTCAGCGCGCCCTGCCGCCGCAGCAGATCGGCAAAGCCGATCACGCCATTGATGGGGGTGCGAATGTCGTGGCTGATGTTGGCGAACAGATCGGCGCGGGCCTCCGCGTGCCGGCGCACCTGCCTGAGCAGCAGGCCGAGCGGGACGCCGGCAGCCGCCATGCCGCCCAGAAACAGCGCGATGGCCAGAAGTGGATCGTCAATCATGCGGAAACTATCCCCAGACGCGGGGCGTGGTAAACGAACAGGGTGAAGCAGGTCTGCCCCGGTGTTTCCGTAATTCTGCCTAAGGCGCGCTCACCCGCGCCATTCGCGGCGCTCCTCGGCCTGGCGCAGCACTTCATAGGCGACCTGCACCGCCTGAAACGCCCTGGCCGCTTCCTCGTCGCCGGGCCGGACATCGGGATGCAATTCCTTGGCGCGCGCGCGCCAGGCCTTCTTCACATCTTCGAAACTGGCATCCACTTCCAGCCCCAGCACGTCGAGCGCGCGCAGCTCGTCGCGGCTGCGCGTGCCATCGCCGCTGCCGCCCCAGCCGTAATGCTGCGCCTCGGCATAACCGGCATTGTCGCGCGCTTCGGCGCGGGCGCGCTGTTCGGCCTCTTCCTTGTCGAGCCCCTGGAAATAGTCCCAATTGCGGTTGTATTCAGCCGCATGCGCCTGGCAGAAATACCAGCGATCGCGGCTGTTGGGGCTTTTGGGCGCGGGGCAATCGCCCTTTTCGGTGCAGCCATGCCGATCGCACAGGCGCACTTCCACCGCCTCGCGCGACGAGCCATAGCCACGCCAGCGGGGAAAACCCCAGTCCATCGACCGGCCGCCGCGCGCCATCAGTTGAGCGATCCTGCTGTCATCCGCTGCCTATAGCCGTCCAGCCCGCGCGATGAAACCGCCCAAAGGCCATGCTGCACCGCACAAAGGACAGGAAGCCGTGCCGGTGTGACTGCGATACAATTGAAGACGCAAATCTGGTTGCAATACGAAACCCAATGCCTATCTGCTGCGGGTCAGAGCAAGGACAAGGTATTTCCCATGAGCAAGCAACTGGCCGTTTCCGCCGCGTTCAGCGTGTTCGCCATGGCTGCTTTTGCCCTGTTTGCCACTCCACTGACAGGATTTGGGCTGACCGGGCTTGGCGGGAACGAAAAGGGCGCGCCAGCCTATGCCAGCGCGCCCCTTGATGGCGCAAGC
This sequence comes from Alteraurantiacibacter palmitatis, assembly GCF_037154115.1. Classification (NCBI taxonomy): domain Bacteria; kingdom Pseudomonadati; phylum Pseudomonadota; class Alphaproteobacteria; order Sphingomonadales; family Erythrobacteraceae; genus Alteraurantiacibacter; species Alteraurantiacibacter palmitatis. Next base: position 16,159 of record NZ_JBANRO010000005.1, read on the forward strand.
CAGACAGCTTCCGCCCTGATCAACCGCTAGATCAGTTGACCATGATCGTAACCGCGCGGCGGTTGCGCGCCCAGGCCTGCTCGTTCGAAGCGGTGGCCACCGGGCGTTCCTCGCCATAGCTGACAGTGCGCAGGCGGCTTTCGGGCACGCCCAGGCTGACGAGGTAGTTCTTCGCCGCATTGGCACGGCGCTCACCCAGCGCGAGGTTGTATTCGCGCGTGCCGCGTTCGTCCGCATGGCCTTCGATCGTGGCGCGGGCGGCGGTGTGCTGCAGCAGGTAATCGGCCTGCGCGCGCAGGGCGGCGGCGTCTTCGTTGTCGATGTTGAAGCGGTCGGTATCGAAATAGATCACGTCGCGCCCGTTCATCGCGGCAGCGAAATGCGCCTGAGATCCAGCGGCCGGGCCAGCCGGGGTGACCGGTGCGGGCGTCGGGGTCGGCGTGGTGGGACGCGCCACTTCCTGCGGCGGGGGCAGTTCTTCCACGCGATTCTTGGAGCAGGCCGATACGGTCAAAGCGGCTGCAACAACGCCGAACAGGGCAATCTTTTTCATGTCAGACTCCTCTTTATGCAGTGTTCAAGAATCACTTCGTCGCTCATTAGCAACGGCTTGTCGCCGTTAAGACAGGCTAAATGCGGCAACTTCATGGCAAAACCGGCCCCCAGGCGGGATCGGATGCGCCAACCGGCGTATTCAGCCGGCGTTCGTTGCGCCCGGTCAGGTCAACCTGCCAAATCGCTGTTTCGCCGGAATTTCTTTCGGTACGGAAGAACTGCACGATGCGGCCATTGGGCGCCCAGGTGGGGCCTTCATCATGCCAGGCATCGGTCAGGTGGCGCATATTGCGGCCATTGGTGTCCATCACCGCGATGCGAAAATTGCCGACAATGTGGGTAAAGGCGATCTGATCGCCGCGCGGGCTCCATTCCGGCGTGGCGCAGCGCCCGCCAAAAAAGCTGATGCGCCGCTGGTTCGACCCATCGGCATTCATGATATAGCATTGCTGGCTGCCCGACTGGTCGCTTTCATACACAATGAAACGGCCATCCGGCGAATAGGAGCCGCCCACCTCGATGCTGGGGCTGCTGGTCAGCCGCTGCGGAGTGCCGCCGGTGGAGGGCACACGGTAGATGTCGGTATTGCCCGCCACCGCCATCGAATAGAGGATATAGCGGCCATCCGGGCTCCAGCGCGGGGCGAAGGTGGGGTTGGCGCTCTGCGTCACCAGCGTCTGCCGTCCGGTGCCTAGATCATAGACATAGATGCGCGGGTTGCCATCCGAATAGGAGAGGTAGGCGATGCGCGAATAATCGGGCGAATAGCGCGGGGTCAGCGCGGTGGACTGGCCGTTGGTAATGAAGCGGTGATTGGCCCCGTCGCTGTCCATGATGGCGAGGCGCTTGACCCGGTTATCCTTGGGCCCCGTTTCCGCGATATAGGCGATACGGCTGTCGAAGAAGGGGCTTTCGCCCGACAGGCGCGAATAGATGAGGTCTGAACAGCGATGCGCGGCGCGGCGCCAGTCGGCGGGCTCGACCACCCAGCCATCGCGCACCAGTTCATCCTGCAAGACCACGTCGTACAAGTAACAGCCCACCGTCAGCCGTCCGTCAGAATTGGCACGGACATAGCCTTGTACCAGCATTTCGGCATTGCGCCCCCGCCAGGTGGCCCAGGCCGGATTGGTGATCTGCGGATAGGTCGGGCGCGGCAGCGCATCCGGCCCAACCGGGCGGAACAGGCCATTATTGCGCAGATTGTTGAACACGATGCGCGAAATCTCGTGGCCCAAGGCGGCAGTGCCATTGGCATTGGCCGGCGTCGCCACATCGGCATTGGTGGCAAAGCTGGCGATCGCGATGCCCAGATCCTGCCAATCCGAATCGTCGGTAACGGTGCCGGTCAGCACCTCGTCTTCGGTTTGCGGCGGCGCTGCATCCTGCGCCAGCGCGGGCGCGGGGCCGAATGCCAGCACCAGCAAGGCGGCAAGAAAACCGGAGGCGGGATTACGCATGGGTCATAGCCTTCTGTCGAATGTCCAACGAAGCTTGCGCCACCTGCTGTAATGGTCAGCAGGAAGGCGGAACGGAGCGGCGAGCCGGACCGCGCGCATCGCGCGTTCGGCATGAAGCGAGGCCTGCGGGCGGTTGCTGTCGGTAATGCCCGATTGCTGCACCAGCACCGGGTTGCCGCGCAAGGTGCCATCCTCGTTCAATTCCCATTCGATGATGGTGACAAGCAGTTCCACGTCAACCCCTGACGGGGCGGACCAGTGCGGGCGCAATTGCCGCGTGACGGCGGCATTGAGCGCGGCCTGCTCTGCCGCGCCAAAGGGTGCAGCCTGCCCGCTTGTCCCCGCGCCGTCGCTGACGCCCGACAGGAAATCCTGGCTCACCCGGCTCCCTGCCGCGCGCGTGGCGGTGGCGGTTGGCGCAGGCGTGGCGCGCGGCGTGGCGGTGGGCGCAGGCGTGGCGCGCTGCGTGGGCGCCGGGCTGGGCCGCGGGGTGGAGGTGGGTGTCGGCGTGGGTGTTGCGCGCCGTGTTGGTGTTGCCGTGGGCGTTGGCGTCGGCGTTGCGCGCCGGGTGGGCGTGGCGGTGGGCGTCGGCGTCGGCCGCGCAGTCTGCACCGGGCTGGGCACGGGAGATGGCGGCGGCGCAGGCAGCACTTCGGGCTCGGGCAGGGGCGCGAGTTCCGGGGCAAGCGCGGCGGCGCTTTCGGGTGAGGGATCGCGCGTGGTCGTCACCAGCCCCACATCTTCCGCCAGGCTCACCGTGATACGCTCCGCCGGGCGGATCGGCTCCACCGCCTTGTTATGCAGCGCCAGCGCCAGCGCCAGCGCGATATGCGCCGTGCCCGCCACCAGCAGACCGATGCGTTCTTCGCGCGTAAGGTTGGCGAGTGGTGCCATCACAATCGGGATCCTTGCTCCGGTCAGGCTATGGAGCGTCGGCTGAACCGCTGGTGACCAGCGAAATCGAATTGAAGCCCGCGCGATTGAGTTCGCCCATCACCGCCATCACCCGCCCGTAATCCAGCGCCCGGTCGGCGCGCAGCGTGACCAGCGGCATTTCGGGCGTGGTGCGGCTGGCGGCCACCTGTTCCAGCGCAACCGGCAGATCGCCGGGGACAAGCGCGTTGTCACCCAGATAGATCGTGCCGCCCGCGTCGATGGAGATGGTGATCTGGTCCTGCTCCTGTTCCAGCGCATTGGCGCGGCTTTCGGGCAGTTCCACGGGCACACCGGTTGCCAGCATGGGCGCTGTCACCATGAAGATGATCAGCAGCACCAGCATCACATCGACAAAGGGCGTGACATTGATGTCCGCCATCGGCGCGCGGCGGCTGGAGCGGCCCCGGCGCCGCCCGCCCCCGCCTGCGGTATTGAGGCTCATCGCCATGTCAGCCGGCCTCCATCTCGCGGCTCACCTGCGCGTGCACCTTGTCGGCAAAGCGTTGCAGGCGCGCTTCGAACCGGCCCACATCGGTCGAGAAGCGGTTATACGCGATCACCGCCGGAATGGCCGCGAACAGGCCGATGGCGGTGGCAAACAGCGCCTCCGAAATGCCCGGCGCCACCACGGCAAGCGAGGAATTGTTCTGCTGCCCGATCTGGAAGAAGCTGTTCATAATGCCCCAGACGGTGCCGAACAGGCCCACAAAGGGGGCGACCGCGCCGGTGGAGGCGAGAAAGGTCAGCCGTTCGGACAGCTTGTCCGCCTCGGCCGCGACCTGCCCTTCCATGGCGAGCGCAATGCGCGCCAGCGCGGCGTTCTTGTCGCGAATGCCCTTCTTGGCGCTGCGGCGGAATTCGGCGAGGCCCGCCCCCGCCACCCGGCCCGCCGGAATGTCGCCCTTCGAACGCGCAATCAGCGTTTCGGGATCGTCAGCCTGCCAGAATTCGGTTTCGAACGCGGCCGTCGCCTTGCCCAGTTTGCCCATGCGCATCGAGAAGGAGACGATGATCATCCAGACCCACACCGAAGCCAGCAGCAGGCCCACCATCACCGACTGCACCACGATATCGGCCATGAGGAACAGCTCGATCGGATCAAGCCTTGTGGGCGCGATGGTTCCCGCGTCGGCACTGGCAGCGGCAAGAAGGTCGATCATCGTCATGCAGTCTCTTTCCCAGCAAAACTCTCAAACGCCGCGCGCCAGGCTTCAGGCTGACGGCGGGGGCGGCCATTAGGGCCGACAAAGCCCACACGAATGGTTAAATCTGCCAGCACGTCGCTGCCCCGTGCAACGCGCTGAACCAGCCGGACGCTGGCAGCGCCCATCTCAGCAACGCGTGTTTGAACGGTCAATGAATCGTCCAGCCTTGCAGGCGCGCGAAAATGGATATGCGCCTCGGCCACGGCATAATGCCCCTCGCCCGCTTCCTGCGCCGCGCGCTGATCCACGCCCAGCAGGCGCAGCAGATCAGACCGGGCGCGTTCGGCATATTTCAGGTAATTGGCGTGATAGACGATGCCCGACAGGTCGGTATCCTCGTAATAGACGCGCACCGGGAACAGGTGCCGCGCACCGTCAATAACGCCCGAAACCGGTTGCAATTCCCCGCTCATTCCCCGGCCTTAGCGGGGCAGCGAGTCGCAGGGCAAGCATTTCAGGCCGCAGGGCAAATCTTTAGGTCAGATGGCCGATATCATTCGGCCTAACGGCCTGCCGCCGAACAGATGCACGTGCAGGTGCGGCACTTCCTGCCCGCCATCGCCGCCCAGATTGGCGAGCAGGCGGTAACCCGGCTCCACCAGCCCCAATTCGCGCGCCACATGGCCCACCGCGCGCACGAAGCCGGCGATCTCCTCAGCGCTGGCACGGGCGGAGAAATCGTCCCACGCGACATATTCGCCCTTGGGGATCACCAGCACATGGACGGGCGCCTGCGGGGCGATATCGTGAAAGGCCAGCGCCCATTCGTCCTCATACACCCGCTTGCACGGGATTTCGCCGCGCAGGATTTTCGCAAAAATATTGCCCGGATCATAGGGCAGCGTTGCGTCAATCGCCATCAGTCCTCTCCCCGCGATGCCTTCTCCGCCAACCCCGACACGCCTTCGCGCCGCGCCAGTTCGGCGCGCACATCGTCCAGCGCCAGGCCGCGCGCGTTCAGCGCCACCAGCAGGTGAAACACGATGTCCGCCGCTTCGCCCACCAGTTCCGCATCATCGCCCGACAGCAGCGCGACGGCGGCTTCCACGCCTTCTTCGCCCAGCTTGCGCGCGATCACCGGCAGGCCGCGTGCGTGCAGCTTGGCCACATAGCTTTCATCGGGGGAGGCGTTGCGGCGCTGCGCAATCACCTGTTCGAGGTGGTCGAGAATATCCATGCGGCGCAGGGATGGATTCCCGCGCGGCATCCGTCAACCGGGCAATCGCCCCATGCGCCTAGTCGCGCGGCTCATCCTTCTTGCGCATGGAAAACCGCCGCCCCAGCATCAGGCCCGCAAGGCCCAGCGCAAACAGGGTGAAGCTGGACGCTTCGGGCACCGCAGCCGCCGCGCGGGCCGCCACATTTGCCATGGCATTGACCGGTGCAGCCATCAGAACCAGACCGAAGGACAGGGCAAGAAGGATACGGGCCAGCATGGGCCAAGCCTTGCGCACAGCAGGCGATTCGCCGCAAATGTGCTTGTTTGACCGTCCATTTTTGGGACTTAGGCCGCCAGACTTCCTAATGGCGCGTTCTACCCGCGCGCAGGCAGTCCCGCCGCGCGCAGCGCCGCGTGCGCCTCGGCAATCGTATGCGTGCCGAAATGAAAGATGCTGGCCGCCAGCACCGCGCTGGCATGGCCTTCCACCACCCCGTCGACCAGATGTTGCAGATTGCCCACGCCGCCGCTGGCCACCACCGGCACCGATACGGCATCGGCAATGGTGCGGATGAGTTTGAGGTCATAACCCTTTTGCGTGCCGTCGCCGTCCATGCTGGTGACGAGCAGTTCGCCTGCGCCCAGCTCCGCCAGCCTGATCGCGTGTTCCACCGCGTCGATCCCGGTTTCCCGCCTGCCGCCATGGGTGAAGATTTCCCAATGATCGTGCACCCAGCGCGCATCGACGGATGCGACCACGCACTGGCTGCCCATCTTCTCGGCAATGTCGGTGACGACTTCGGGGCGGCTGACTGCGGCGCTGTTCACCGCCACCTTGTCCGCGCCCGCCAGCAACAGCGCGCGGGCATCCTCTACACTGCGCACTCCGCCACCCACGGTCAGCGGCATGAAGCACACCTGTGCCGTGCGCCGAACAATGTCGAGCAGCGTGCCGCGCCCTTCGTGGCTGGCGGAAATGTCGAGGAAGCAGAGTTCATCCGCGCCCGCCGCGTCATAGGCCTGCGCCTGCTCCACCGGATCGCCGGCGTCCTTCAGATCGACAAAGTTCACGCCCTTGACCACGCGGCCATTGGCCACATCCAGGCAGGGAATGACGCGGATGCGGACGGTCATCAGACCTTCCCCGCCATCGCAATCGCGGTGGCAAGATCAAGCTTGCCTTCGTAGATCGCGCGGCCCGTAATCACGCCCTCGATGCCGTCCTGGGCATGAAGGGCCAGCATCCGGATATCGTCCAGCCCCTTCACCCCGCCGCTGGCGATCACGGGCAGATCCACCCGGCGGGCGAGGTCCACCGTCGCCTCGATATTCACGCCTTTGAGCAGGCCATCGCGGCCGATATCGGTGAACAGCAGGCTGGCAACGCCCGCATCCTCGAACCGGCGGGCCAGATCGACCACGGGCACATCGGACACTTCGGCCCAGCCTTCGGTTGCCACCATGCCGTCCTTCGCGTCCACCGCCACCACGATGCCGCCGGGAAACTCGCGCGCCATGTCCTTCACGAATTCGGGGTCTTTGAGCGCCGCGCTGCCCATCACCACGCGCGCCACGCCAAGGTCGAACCAGCCTTCCACCGCCTCGCGCGTGCGGATGCCGCCGCCCAGTTGCACATAGCCGGGGAAGGCATCGACGATGGCCTCAACGGCCTCGCGGTTCTCCGCGCGTCCGGCAAAGCTGCCATCGAGGTCAACCACGTGCAGATGCTGCGCGCCGGCATCGGCAAACAGCAGCGCCTGTGCCGCCGGATTGTCGCCATAGACAGTCGCGCGGGCCATATCGCCTTCGGACAGGCGCACCACCTGCCCGGCTTTCAGGTCAATCGCGGGAAAGACAATCATTGCGGATTCCAATCGAGGAAGCGGGCGAGCAGATCGAGGCCATAGCGCTGGCTCTTTTCCGGGTGGAACTGCACGCCAAGGATATTGTCGCGCGCCACCGCCGCCACCAGTCCGCCGCCGTGATCGGTCATCGCGGCGACATGGCGGCCTTCATCGGGCTGGAAGTGGTAGGAGTGGAGGAAATAGGCCTCGCCCGCTTCCAGCAATTCCGCGCCGTCATGATGGTTGGTGGGCGCGACATCGTTCCAGCCCATATGCGGCACCTTGATGTGCGCGTCGGTCCGCTCGATCAGCTTTACATCGCCGGCAATCCAGCCAAGCCCCGGCGTCTCGCCATGTTCCAGCCCGCGCGTGGCGAGAAGCTGCATCCCGACGCAAATGCCAAGAAACGGCACGCCCGTGCCGATCACTTGGCTTTCCAGCGCCTCGACCATGCCGGGAATGGCCCACAGCCCCGCCGCGCAGGCCCCGAAGGCGCCGACACCGGGCAGCACGATCCGTTCCGCCCGGTGCACCACGGCGGGATCGGCGGTGACCGCCACATCCACGGCGCCTGCCGCCTTCAGCGCGTTGTGCACCGAATGGAGATTGCCCGCGCCGTAATCGATCAGCGCGATAGTCATTTCAGCCCCATCATTTCAGCAGCGCTTCCAGCCCCGGCGCGGCATGGCTGGCGACAAATTCGATGACTTCCACCGTGGCAACGCCGCCCTTGATGAAGGGATCGGATGCCGCCAGCGCCTCGGCCTCTTCGCGGGAGCCTGCCCTTGCGAAAATCATGCCGCCGCTGCGCGGCCGCTTGCGCCCCCAGGCCAGCAATATGCCCGCTTCGCGCCCCGCATTCAGCCAGGCGAGATGATCGGGCAGCAGCGCGTCCACCTCATCAAGTGGGGCGGCATAGGAGAGCGAGAAGATGAACATTCAGCCTCCCAACTGCCCCTTTGTGCTGGGCACGGCGCTGCCCTTGCGCGCGTCCAGTTCCACCGCGCTGCGCATGGCGCGGGCAAAGCCCTTGAACACGCCTTCGCAGATATGGTGGTTGTTGGTGCCGTAAAGCTGCTGGATATGCAGCGTCAGCCCCGCCGCCTGCGCCACCGAATGGAACCAGTGGTCGATCAGTTCGGTATCAAGCTCGCCCAGCTTTTCCTGCGTGAAGCGCACTTTCCAGACGAGGTATGGGCGGCCCGAAATGTCGAGCACCACGCGCACCAGCGTTTCGTCCATGGGCGAATGCGCCTCGCCATAACGGCCAATGCCCGCCTTGTCGCCCAGCGCGGCGGCAAGCGCCTGGCCCAGCGCAATGCCGCTGTCCTCGGTCGTGTGGTGCTGGTCGACGTGAAGGTCGCCCTTCACCTTCAGCGTCACATCGATCAGCGAATGGCGGCTGAATTGCTCGATCATGTGGTCGAGAAAGCCGATCCCGGTGGAAATGTCATATTTTCCCGTCCCGTCGAGGTTCACCTCGACGAGGATTTCGGTCTCGGCCGTCTTGCGCTCTATCCGTCCGGTTCTCATGGGCAACGCCTATAGGCACGAAAGCGGCCCATGCAAGGATTTGCACATGGCAGAAATGCGCTTTGCGCCTTGACCAAGCGCGCTGTCACAGTCACCTAGCCAGATTATGAGCAATGACACGCCCGACAGCCTGATCCCCTATGACGAAATCGTGCAGGAGGCGCTGCGCGCGGTGGTTGGCCGCGTGCTGGGCGAGGTGGAGGCCGCGGGCGGCGTGCTGCCCGGTGCGCATCATTTCTACATCACCTTCAAGACCCACGCCCCCGGCGTGCAACTGCGCGCCGATCTGAAGGAACGTTTCCCGGACGAGATGACCATCGTGCTGCAGAACAAGTTCTGGGATCTGAAAGTGGGCGACACCGGCTTTTCGGTGGGTCTTTCGTTCAACCAGCGTCCGGCGGAACTTGTCATCCCCTTTGCCGCGATCACCGCTTTCGTCGATCCGGCGGTGGATTTCGGGCTGCAATTCCAGGCGGCGGACGAAGTGGAACCCGCCGATCACGATCCCGGCGAGAACGACAGCAATGGCGGCGATGCCAAGCCCGCCGTGGCCGAAGACGGGTCCAATGTCGTCACGGTCGATTTCGGCCGGAAGAAATAGGGCGGCTGCGGCATGGCCTGGCCACGCACAAAGCGGTCGGCTGCCAAAGGCCCGAAAAAGATGCCGGCAGCTGCTCAGGACAGTGCGACCGACCCTGCCGAAAATCTGGCGTCGAATCCGGTGCTCAAGCTGCTGCTGGCCGATGCGGTGATCATCGCCCTCACCCGCATGATGCGCAGCGAAGTGGCGCACCGGTTCATTGCGCGCAAGCTGGGAATCCTTCCCCCGGCCAAGCCACGCGGCAAGTCCGGCGAACATCCTGCCTCCAAGCCTTCGCTTCCCGCGCGCATTGCCGGGGTGATCGCGCTGCGCATCGCCACGCGATCGGTTCCCGGCGCGGCGCTGGTGGGGGCAGGGATGCTGGCGCATACGCTCTACAAGCGCGGCCGCGCGAAGCGTGCGGGAAAGCAGGCCAGGGACTGAACAGGGCAGAGCGCACTTGAAAAGCACCGCCGAACCACGGCAAGTGCGCGCATGACCGATTCACCCGCTCCTGCCGAACGCGCGCCCCTTGCCCTGCCCCGGCGCGGGCTGATGCTGATCCTCTCCTCCCCCTCGGGCGCAGGGAAAACCACGATCTCGCGCAAATTGCTGGAGGCCGAGGGCGCTTCGCTGACCATGTCGGTATCGGTCACCACCCGCCCGATCCGCCCCGGCGAAGTGGATGGGCGCGACTACCATTTCACCGATGTGCCGTCCTTTCGCCAGATGGTGGATGCCGGCGCCTTCCTCGAATGGGCGGAGGTGTTCGGCAATCTGTATGGCACGCCGCGCGCACAGGTTTCCGCAGGGCTTGGCGAAGGGCAGGATTACCTGTTCGATGTCGATTGGCAGGGCGCGCAGCAATTGGCGCAGGCCGCCGGGTCCGATGTCGTCACCGTATTCCTGCTGCCGCCTTCGCTGGCGGAACTGGAAAGCCGCCTGCGCGGGCGCGGCACCGATGCGGAAGAGGTGGTGCGCGGCCGCATGGAGCGGGCCCGCGCGGAAATGAGCCACTGGAGCGAATATGATTATGTCGTGGTGAACGATGTAATCGACGATTGCTTCGCCAAGGTGCAGACCATCCTTGCCGCCGAACGGCTGAAGCGCACCCGTCAGACCGGCCTTGTGGACTTTACGCGCGGCCTGATGGCCTGATCCTAGAACCCCCGGCTCCAGCGCAGCGCGGCCCCGGCATCGTCGGGCGCATCCGCAATGTGGCCCGGATCGCGTCGCCAGAACAGGCTGGCCGAAGTCCAGCCTCCCGCCAGCCTGCCACGCCATGCCAGTTCGGCATCCCATTCGCGCCCCGAAGGCGCCAGGTTCAGCCATTGCACCTGCCGCGTGGCGCTCAAGCTGGCGTAATCCCAAGCCGTGGGCAGCGCGAGGGCCAGCCGCCCGCTTTCCACCCGCAAGGGCTGCGATAACCGGAAAGCCAGCGCGTCATCCGCCTGAAACAGGCCGCGCCGCTCCACATCCAATGCAAAGCCGCGCGTGACCGCCTGCGATCCGCCCGCCACCACCAGGCTTTGCCGCGCGGTGGTGAAGCCCTGGCGGAAACTGCCGCCCAGCCGCCAGCCGGGGGCCATCTGCCAGCCCAGCGCCAGATCGGCAAACAGGCTGTCGGCCCCCGCCAGCCCCAGACCGGGCTGGAATGTCGCGCCCAAAAGGCCCGCGTCCTCGCCCATCCAGGTGAGGCCCAGCGCGCCTTCCACATCGCCCAGCCGCCGGTCGAGCGAGAGGCCCAGTTGCGCCACCTTGCCCGGCTCGCCCTGCCCCCGCAATGCCGCCGCGTGGCGCGCAGGCGCGCTCACCCATGCCTCGCCATTCTGGGCAGAAACCGTCAGGCCCCACGCGCCCAGCCGGTGGCGCAGCGCAATCGCCGCATGGGTCGCCTGCCAGCCGCCGCTGTCGCCCAGCGTCGATCCGGCGATGAGGAACGCAGGCCGATCCTGCCCCCGCAATTGCGCCACCAGCCCGTCGGCCCCTTGCGCATAGGCAAAGCCTGCCTGTGTATCGGCGGACAGGTTCAGAACCGCGCGCGCGGCCAGCACGCGCGCCTGCTGCGCTTCACCCGGCGTGAGCGAGAGCGCTTCAGGTTGCGCCGCGCCATCCACGGTGAAGGACACCGCCACCGCCGCATTTGCCCCGCCCAGATGGCGGTGCTGCCCTGCCAGCGCGCCGTGCAGCACATTGCGCGCAGGCGAGGAACGGAAGGTGCCGCCAAGATCCGCCTCGAAAGCGCGGGCATATTCGTCCAGAATCAGCGTGGTAAGCGCCGCCGCAGCCGCCGCATCGCCCATGGCGGGCGAGAGCGTGCCGCCCGCCGCGCCCAGTTGCAGCGTGCCCGATCCACCTGCCACGGTGGTCGTGCCCAGCGGCTGGAACGCCCGGTTGATGTCGAGGATACCCCGCCCGAACACTGCATCGGTGCCCGTGGCACCTGCGTCAAATGCGCTGCGCAGCAGAATATCGGCCAGTTGCTGCCCGGTCAGATTGGGAAAGGCCGATGCCAGCAGCGCCGCCGCGCCCGCCACTTGCGGCGCGGCAAAGCTGGTGCCCGATACGACGAACACCGAACTGCCTTCGACCAGCAATTGCCCGTCGACATAGGTGCAGCACACCCGGTCGCCGCGCGCCGCCAGATAGAACGCCCCGTCGCTGCCCGGCTTGTTCGAATAGCTGGCCATGCGGTAGGTTTCCGTCACCGCCCCCACTACCAGCACCGCGCCATCGCCCGCCGCCAGCATCTGCCTGGCGAAATTGTCGAGCGAACTTCGCCCTTCATTGCCCGCCGCGATCACCACCAGCACCCCTGCCGCGGCGGCATCGCGCACCGCCTGTTGCAGCGCGGCGCTGGCGCCGCTGCCGCCGCCCAGCGAGATATTGATGACCTTGGCCCCGCGCGCGACCGCATGGTCAATGCCACGCGCCACATCGTCATCCAGAAAGGCGCAATCATCGGCGGAAGAAGGGTTGTCGGCGGTGCAACTGCCCGGCTCGTCCCCGCGGATCGCCATGATCGTGGCGCCCCAGGCCATGCCCAGAATGCCGGTTCCGTCACGCGCGGCGGCCGCAATCATGGCAACGCTGGTGCCGTGGTCATCCTTGCCGTCGATCGAATTGCGCGAGGCATACAGGTCGATCGAATCGGGCGAAATGCGCCCGGCGAATTCGGGGCTGTCGCTGTCGATCCCGGTATCGATCACCGCGATGGTCACCCCACTGCCGCTGTGCCCGCCCGTCCAGGCGATATGCGCGTTGTGCTGGCGCGGCCCGGTGGACTGGCGGAATTCGGCCGTATTGTAAGCCGTGGGAACGGCGACCTGCGGAAATGCGGTCGGCGTCGGGGTCGGCGTCGGCGTGGGTGCAGGTGTGGGGGTTGGCGTCGGGGTTGGCGTGGGTGTAGGTGTAGGCGTAGGCGCGGGGGGCGGCGGCGGAATGGTGCCGGGCCGCGTCCCTCCCCCGCAGGATGCCAGCATGGCGCAGGCCGTGAGCAGCAACAGGCAGCGATAGCGCAGGGGCCGGGCGGTTGGAGCAGTCATCACTTGTCCTTGGCGGATCGGAACGGATTGTCGCGCATCCGGTGGGCTTATGCCTCATGTCCCAATTTTTCCTGAACCTGTCCATGCGGCAGACCCATCAACAGGCGCCATGGCTGCGCTTCGCCCTTTGCCCCTCCTCCCTTGCCCCTCCTCCCGTGCCCCTCACCCCTTGCCCACCGCCGCCATGCAGGCTAGCCGCGCTGCACACGCGGACAGAGAAGGGAATTGAGGCCATGAGCGGCGATCTGGAACGAGCCATCGAACAGGCATGGGATGCACGCGACAGCGTCACCCCGGCCAGCGCGGATGTGCGCGAAGTGGTGGAGGCGGCGCTGGCGCTGCTCGATTCCGGCGCGGCGCGCGTGGCAGAGCCGGATGGCGCGGGCGGATGGCAGGTGAACCAGTGGCTGAAGAAGGCGGTGCTGCTGTCCTTCCGCCTGAACGACAACGAGGTGATTGCAGGCGGCGCAGCCGGCGCGCCCGCCTTTGACAAGGTGCCATCCAAGTTCGCCGGATGGGGCGCGGAACAGTTCCGCAGCGGCGGTTTCCGTATCGTGCCGGGCGCAGCGGTGCGGCGCGGCAGTTTTATCGGCCGCAATGTGGTAGTGATGCCCAGCTTCATCAATATCGGCGCCTATGTGGGCGAAGGCAGCATGGTCGATACCTGGGCCACGGTCGGTTCCTGCGCGCAAATCGGCAAGAATGTGCATCTCTCGGGCGGCGTGGGCATTGGCGGCGTGCTGGAACCGCTACAGGCCGGCCCCGTGGTGATCGAGGACGGCTGCTTCATCGGCGCGCGCAGCGAAGTGGTGGAAGGCGTGCGCGTGGGGGAAGGCGCGGTGCTGTCGATGGGCGTGTTCATCGGCGCATCGACCAAGATCGTCGACCGCAACACAGGCGAGGTGCATATGGGTTATGTCCCGCCTTATTCGGTGGTGGTGCCCGGCTCCATGCCCGGCAAGCCACTGCCCGATGGCACCCCCGGCCCCAGCCTCTATTGCGCTGTCATCGTCAAGACGGTGGACGCGCAGACCCGTTCCAAGACCGGCATCAACGACCTGCTGCGCGATTGAGCCACGGTATCAGCGGGAGAGAGGAACATATATGCCGACACCGCTGATAACCGATCTGATCAACGATTTTCTGGTCTCTGCGGTCATGGTGGTGCTGTGCGTGGCCGTGCACGGGGCGGGCCTGTTCGGCCTCAGCCGGTGGATGCGCAGCGAAGCATCGACCGAACGGTTCAGGCACATGGACCCGCTATCCCCCCGCGGGGCGCTGTTCACCCTGAGTGTGGTGGTGGCGATCATCGTGCTGCACGGCCTGGAAATCTGGCTCTACGCCTTTGCCTATATCGGCATCGGCGCGGTGACCGGCGGGCTGGAGGAAGCGCTGTATTTTTCCACCATCAGCTATTCCACTGTCGGCTATTCGGATGCGCAGATCCTGCCCGAATGGCGGCTGGTTGGCGCGTTTGAAAGCATATTGGGCGTGATCCTGCTGGGCTGGTCCACGGCCTTCTTCCTGCGGACGCTGTCGCGCATCGATCCGCATTGACCCGCGCCCGCGCGGAACCATCGCCGCTTCTGTCCGTAGGTTTGGTATAACCAAGGCTAATGACAGGAGCGCGCGATGGAACGCCGCGGAGACGAAGTGCATATCGAGACCGAAGAAGCCCGTGCAGGCGAGAGCACCGGCATCATGCGCTGGGTGCTGGGCATCAGCCTGACGCTGGCGGTGGTCGCCATGTCGGTGGTGTGGCTGATCCCGGCGCTCAGTTGATCGGCGTCTCGATCGGGGCCATGCCGCGCTGGCTGGCGGCATAGGCTTCCGCTTCGCGCAGCACGCGCATCATGTTGCGGCTGGCAATCTTTTCCATGTCGGCGCGCGAATATCCGCGGCGCGCCAGCTCGGCAAACAGTGCGGGATAGCCTGAAACATCCTCCATCCCCACCGGCCCGGTCGGCATCCCGTCGTAATCGCCGCCAATGCCGATATGGTCGATGCCGGCCACGCGGCGGATATGGTCGATATGGTCGGCCATTTCCCCGATGGTGGAAAGCGGGGCGGGATTGGCCGCATCCCATGCCGCCAGCTCCTCTGCCGCACGCTGCGGCTGACCTTGCCACAGCGAGGCAAGCTGCGCCCGCTGCGCCGCGCGCGCGGCCAGATGCTGGCGCAGAACCTCGGACAGATAATCGGGATAGCCCACAACCATCACGATACCGCCTTCCTGCGGCAGGCGTTCCAGCACGCTGTCGGGCACGTTGCGTGCATGGCCGTTCACCGCGCGCGCGCCCGAATGGCTGAAGATGACCGGCGCGCCGATCGCGGTCATCGCGTCGTGCATCGCCTCCTCGCTCACATGGGACAGGTCAACCAGCATCCCCATGCGCGCCATTTCGCGCACCACCTGCACGCCGAATTCGTTGAGGCCACCGTGGCGCGGGGTGTCGGTGGCGCTGTCCACCCAGTCCAGCGTGCGCGAATGGGCCAGCGTCAGGTAACGCACGCCCAGATCATACATCTGGCGCAGCACCGCCAGGCTGTTGCCGATCGAACTGCCGCCTTCAGCCCCCAGAAGCGAGGCAATGCGCCCGCGCCGCATGGCCGCCTCCACCTCGTCCGCCGTGGTGGCAAAGGCCAGAATGTCGGGATAGCGGGCGATCAGCCGCTTGGTCACATCAATCTGTTCGATCGTGGCCACCACGGCTTGCGGATCGGGCATACTGGCGGGGACATAGACCGACCAGAACTGCGCCCCCACCCGCCCTTGGCGCAGGCGCGGTGCATCGGTCTGCAGCGGATTGGCGTTCTGCCCGGCAGGGGGCACATTCGTGCCATCGTTGAAATCGAAATTGCCGATCACATTGCGGTAACGCAGCCGCAACTGGAACGGCAGATCGTTATGCCCGTCCCACACAGGCGCGGCGTCCAGCGCGGCATTGGCCCGTGCCTGCTGGGCGGCCGTGGGCGCCTGCGCGGCCACGGGAACGGCCATCAGGGCACCGACCGCGCCAAGAGCGGCGGCCAGAATCATCGAACGCTGCGTCACCTGTCGCCCCCTGTCTGGCTGAGGCGGCAAGGTTATCGCTCTTGCCGCGATGCACAATGGCCAAACGCCGATCGGCGGCCCTGCCGAAGCAAGACCGCCGACCTGTGTTGCATTGTTCCGACAGTTGCGCGTCAGAACTTGATGCTGGCGCCCACGCCGCCGCCCACGGCGTTTTCCGAGAAGCCGACATTGGCGCCCAGACCAAAGCCGCTTTCGGTGACGAACTGCGCGCGGATGGCACCGGCATATTCGCCTTCGAACGTGCCTGCGCCGACCGAGATGCCGCCTTCGCCATTGGCGAGGTTGAGCGGGGCTGCGTTCATCGCAAAGCCCATCGCCACGCCCTGGAAGGCGCGCTGCATATCGCCTTCCAGCACGGTCACGCGGGCATTGGTCAGGTCGATCCGGGCGTTCAGCGTATTCACCGCGCTGGTGAGCTGGCCGAAGGTCGCCACATCGCTTGCCGCGGTGCCGGCTGCCACGCCGGAAATGCGGCCCGCATTGTTCATCACGATGGAGCCGGCCTGAACCTGGCCGTTCACCGTCACGATATCGCCATTGGTGGTGGAGATATCACCCGAAGCCACGACATTGCCGGCCGAGGTGATGTTGCCCGCCACCGCCAGATCCTCGCCAATCGTGGCGCTGCCCGTGGTGGACAGCGTGCCGGTGGCGATATTGCCGGTGTTGGTGATGCCGTTGGTGGTGGTCGCCCCCGTCACCGCCAGCGCGCCGCCAACCGAGGCATTGCCCGTGGTGGACAGCGTAGTGGTGGCGATATTGCCGGTATTGGTGATGCCGTTGGTGGTGGTCGCGCCGCCCACCGACAGCGTGCCGGTCAGCGCCGTATTGCCCGACACCGCCAGATCCTCGCCAATCGTGGCGCTGCCCGTGGTGGACAGCGTGCCGGTATTGGTGGCGTTGGAATTGACCGTGCCGATATTGGCGGTGTTGGCGTTCACGGTGTTGGAATTGACCGTGTTGATATTGGCGGTGGTGCCGTTCACCGTGCCAAAGGTGCCGGTGGTGGCCGACACGCTGTTCGCGCCGATGCTGCCCGCAGTCACTGTGCCGAGATTGGCGGCCGACGCGTTCACCGTCCCCGCGTTCACCGTGTTGGTGTTCACCGCGCCGAAATTGCCCGTCGCGCCGTTCACTGCGCCATCGACATTCACGTCGCCGGAGAAGTTGCCGTCCACCGCGGCGACATTACCCGCGAAGGTGCCGTTGCCTGCATTGTCCAGAACGAAAGTCTGTCCGTTGGTGGAATCTTCCACCAGGATGCCGTTATTGTCGATCGTGACAGTGGTCGATGCGGTGCCGCCATGCAGCACCAGTGCGCCATCCTCGCCAGTGCCGTTGATACGGGCGGTGTTGACTTCACTCGCGGTCACATTGCCCGCCACAACGACATCGCCCGCGAACGAACCGTCGGTTGCAATCACGGCGCCGCCGACAAAGCTGTTGCCTGCCACCACTTCGTCACCGTCGACGAAACTGTTGCCGTTCACCACATTGTCGCCCAGCACGAAATTGTTGCCGGCAACCACTTCATCACCGAATACGAAGCTGTTGCCGCCCACAATGCCGTCACCCACGACGACGCCATTCCCGAAAGCGACCATATCACCGCCGGCCACCACGGCACCGCCGGCAACCACATCGCCGCTGGCGTCGACATCGCCCGCCAGCACATCGCCGCCGCCGGTATTCACATCGCCGCCTTCGGTGCGGATATTGCCGCCTGCGGTAATCACGCCGCCGCCGCCTGTGCGCACTGCGCCGCCGCCGGTGATCAGCGTGCCGCCCGTGGTGGTGATGTCGCCGCCGCCGGTGCGCACGCCGCCGCCACCGGTGAACACCGCCCCGCCTTCGGTGCGGATGATCCCGCCGCCCGTACGGATGATGCCTCCATCGGTGCGGATATTCGCGCCATTCGTGTCGAGCACGCCGCCGTTATTCTCGGTGTCCTGCACGCCGCCATCGGTCACTTCGATCGGATCGCCGCCGATCGTGATCTGGGCCTGAGCCGGCAATGCGAAAGCGATGGCCGAAAGCGCGGTGCCGCACAAAACGGATTTCTTGAAACTAACCATGATATTCTCCAGCAAACCGGGAAGACCTGCCGGCGGACCGTGTTCGCATGGGGCGGCAATGATCACTCCGATCATGCCCCTGACGCAAAAATCCCCGGCACCAACCGAGGCCCGCATCCCCTGCACCAAACCGGAACTGCCGTGCCCTCTTCCCACAATCCCCAAGGCCGATGAAATCGCGGCCAAACGGCAAAACCCGTGCCCCTGTCCCGGACTTGTTCCAGCACAACTACGGGTTAACACTTAGTAGCCTTGTTCGCTTGTCAGAACAACTCAAACCTTGAACATTGCCTGCGCAAAACAGCTTTTGTCGTAAAGCTGCGCGGCTGGATCGGCTGGCAAAGCCGCGCTAGGTTGAATTGAATAGGTGAGGGATGAACACGATGATGGCGGTTACGGCCCAAATTCGAATGCGTATGCGGGCGCTGATGTGCGGCGTGGTTGCAGTCCTGGCGGCAGCCTTGGCCGCGCCCGTCCCGGCCGCGGCGGAGGGCTTCGTCAACACGCGCGGGGGGTGGATGGCGCTGACGGCGGAGGCGAAGGCCGCCTATGTGCAGGGGCTGAATGACAGCCTCAATTTCTTCTATGTCGATGACACGCTGGTCGAGGCCTTGGCCAAGCGCGGGCGCACGCGCTGCCTGGTGGAACAGCGGGTGACCGCCGCGGCGCTTTCCACCATCATCACCAATGCCTATAACGAACCGCAGTTTGCCCGGTCATCGCCGGTAGCGGTCTATGTCCTGAAAATCGGGGAGCTGTGCCGCCCCTATATCAACCGCGAGCGGCAGGAATTCGGCCTGGGGCCGCAATAGGGCAGACCGCCAGAGCAGGCCGCCAGAACAGGTCGGCAGCGGGGCAAGAGCGGGCAGGGCCGATCATTCCGCCGGTTCGGCCTCCACCGAATAATTGATCGCGGCGTTGCGGGTTTTCTGGAAGTCCGCAACGCTCATCCCCTTCATCGCGGCATAGACATCGATATTGCCCAGCCCCACCACCGGCGCGAGCTTTTCCAGATTGAAGAAGATCACCCCGTAACGGATCATGCCGATCCAATCGAGATCGCGGATCAGGGTCTTTTCCTCCTCGGTCAGACCGTATTCGGCGGCCAGCGCTTCGAAATCGGCCTTGAACCGGGCGCGGAAGGCCGGATCGACGATGGAATGCAGGAAATTGTTGATCCGCCAGGCCTTTGCGCTGCGGGTAACGGTAAAGGGATAGGTGCCCTCCAGCCCCAGCGCGGGCGCGACATCGGCATAGATGCGCGTGGCATATTCCTCTCGGCTTTCGGGCGAAGGATCCTCTTCGGCATCCTCGAACACCATGCTGGCGATGCTCGTCATCGAAGGCAGGAAAAAGCTGCGGTGCAACTCGTTCACCTTGGGCGCAAGGCATCCGCGCATCAGCATCCACATCACGATTTCGGCGCCTTCCATGCCGCCCAGCTTCACCAGTTCGCCCACCGGGATATCGATCAGGCTTTCGGGATCCCTGGCGAGCCGGTCCATGAATTCATGGTCCCATGCCACATTGTTGAACCCGCAGCGCTCGCCATGCACCTGGTGCGACAGGCCGCCCGTGCCCGCAATCGCCACCTTGATATCGGCGGGGTAGTTCTGGATCGCGCGGCGCAAGGATCGGCCAAAGTTCCAGAACCGCTTCGCCTTGGGGATCGGCAGTTCGAGCACCCCGCATTGCAGCGGCACGATGCGGCAGGGCCAGCCTTCTGCGTCCGAGTGCGGCAGCAGCACCGAAAGCGGGGAGAACGCCCCGTGATCGAGCCCCATCCCCTGCCAATATGAAAGGTCGAAATCATCCGCCACCATGCCGAAGGCGATATGTTCGGCCAGTTGCGGATCGCCCTTGATCGGCGGCACCTTGCGCGCCCCGCCGCCTTCGTCGGCCGCCGCATATTCCTCGCCAATGCCGATGGCGAAGTGGCTGTAATGCTGCATCCAAAACGATGTCATGTGATCGTTATAGACATAAACGATCACATCGGGCTTCACCCGCGCCAGCCAGTCCTTCACCGGCTGGAACCCGTCGAAGATCGGCTTCCATACCGGGTCGTCCTGCTTGCCCGCATCCTGCGCAAAGGCGATGGTGGGGGTGTGCGAAACGGCGAAACCGCCAACAATCTGGGCCATGCATTCTCTCCCGCCGGGCCGAATCCGTGCGGCCCATCGGAAGGCAGAAATAGGGCAGGCGGCGCAGGCGATCCTTGCGCCGGGTCAAACGCAAAAGGGGCCGGCACGCGGATCGCGGTGCCGGCCCTTTTCTGCGCGCAGAGGAACCCGCAGGAGCGCCTTACTTTTCCTTGCCCGCCACGCCGTAATTGATCGCGGCGTTGCGCGTCTTCTGGAATTCCGGCACGCTCATTCCCTTCATCGCGGCATAGATGTCGATATTGCCGATGCCGGTAACCGCGCCCAGCTTTTCCAGCATGAAGAAGATCACGCCGTAACGGATCATGCCGATCCAGTCGCGGCGGCGCACCAGATCGCGCTCCTCCTCGGTCAGCCCGCCCTTTTCGTAGGCGGCTTCCTCGTCCTCACGGAAAACTTTCCGCATTTCGGGCTGGGTCAGCGAATGGAGGAAATGGTTGAGGCGAAAGCCCTTCACGCTGCGTTCGATGGTGAAGGGATAGGTGCCTTCCATCTCCTCGGCCCCGACATACTCACGATCCGCGCGGGCGCGGGTTGCTTCGGGTGCTTCCTCGGGAGCATCGGGGGTGCGTTCCTCCAGGATCATCGTGGCAATCGGGCACATGGAGGGCAGGAAATAGGTCTTGTGGATACATTCCACATCGGCCGACAGCGCCCCGCGCATCATCAGCCACATGACGACTTCCGCGCCTTCCCAGCCGCCCAGCTTGGCAAGTTCGGCCACGGTCATATCGAGCAGGCTTTCGGGATCCTTTTCCAGCCGCTCCATGAATTCGTGGTCCCATGCCGGATTGTTGAACCCGCAGCCTTCGCCGTGCACCTGATGGCTGAGGCCGCCCGTGCCCGCAATCGCCACCTTGATGTCCTCAGGATAGGACAGGATCGCCTGCCGCAGGCTCTTGCCGAACTTGTAGAAGCGGCGCGCGGAAGGCAGCGGCACGGTCAGCACGCCGCATACCACCGGCAGCAGCTTCACCGCCCAGCCGCCATCGTCGTAATCGACCATCACCGACAGCGGCGAGAAGGCCCCGTGATCCAGCCCCTTTCCCTGGAAATAGGACAGGTCGAATTCGTTCGCCACCATCACGCGGGCGACGTGTTCGGCAAACTTCGGGTCACCCTTGATCGCGGGAATGTCGCGCGGGCCGCCGCCTTCATCCGCCGCGCGGAACTCCTCGCCCACGCCCAGCGCAAAGTGGCTGTAATGGTCAAAGAACGAGGTCATGTGATCGTTGTAGATATAGATCAGGACATCGGGCTTCTTGGCGCGGAACCAGTCCTGCACCGGCTTGTAGCCATCGAAGATCGGCTTCCACACCGGGTCCTCGAACTTGCCCGCATCCTTGGCAAAGGCGATGGTGGGGGTATGCGACGTGGCAACGCCGCCAACGATGGTAGCCATGGGTTTTTGTCCTGTCCTCTCGCGCCGGGCGGGCCATACCGCCAACGCATATTCGTCATATGGTGGGCGCGATTGTGCCAGCCAAGGCGGACGGCGGCAAGGCGCTTCTCCGCATGGATGAAGTTTTCACATGGACGAATTTTGCGCGTGCAAGGAACCGAGGCAAAAGGTCCGGCTTTCATGCAGCATACATCCCGGTATGGCCATCGCATGAACATGATCCGATATGCTGCCGCTTTCGCCCTCCCCGCCCTCGCTTTTGCATCCCCGGCCCAGGCGCAGGGCGGCCCGCCGCCACAGCGCGATACCTTCACCATCGGGGTCGGGATCGGCGTCACCTCCGATTATGACGGGGCGGACGAATACCGCCTGATCCCCGGCGGCGTGGTGCAGGGCACGGTAAAGGGCCACGATTTCCGCCTGAACGGGCCGCAATTGTTCATCGATGCCATCGCCAACAATCCGGTGCGCCGCGTGGAGCTGGAACTGGGGCCGGTGGTGGGCCTGCGATTCAACCGCAGCGGCGGGATCAAGGATGCGCAGGTGGCCGCGCTGGGAAAACTGGACAGGGCAGTCGAACTGGGCCTGCGCGGCGGCATTGGCCTTAACGGCGTGGGCAGCCGGACGGGCAAGCTGTCGCTGGGCGCAACCTTTGTGCACGATGTCGCCGGCGCGCATGACAGTTGGCGGATCAGCCCCTCGGTCGATTATTCCACGCTGGTGGGCCGCCGCACCTTCGTGCGCGCATCGGTGGGCGCCGATTTCGCGTCGAACCGCTATGCCGACTATTATTTCAGCATCAGCCCGGCGGGCGCGGCGGCCAGCGGGCTTGCCCCTTTCGCGGCGAAGGGCGGGCTGGAAAGCGTGGGCGCCAATGTGCTGGCCACCCATTCGCTTTCGGGCGGTCGCACGGGCTGGTCGCTGTTCGCCATCGGCAGCGCCAGCCGGTTGCAGGGCGATTTTGCCGCCAGCCCGATCGTGCGCGATGCAGGCAACGCGACACAGTTCTTCGGATCGGCGGGGCTTGCCTACACCTTCTAGGCGATTTTTCGGAGTGCCGCAGGGCAAACCGGCTTTCCTACAGCGCAACAAGCCGCCAGCCTGCGGGCGGCTCTTTCCCACCGTCGATCCCCCACACAACACGAAAGCGATGCGGCGTGGTGTCAACTTTGCAATTCACCCGCAAGCCCCTGCTTTTGCATCAGAAATGGCGGAAATCGGGCATCGTCACGATGTCAACTTCGTCATCTTCAGGCCAAGGCCGCCGAGCACGCTGCATATGAAAACGGGCGGGAAGCACCCAACTGCTTCCCGCCCGCCTGCATATCAAACCCGAAGGCCGGATTTTAGCTGAGGTGCTTGGACACCGCAGCCGTCATCTTGAACATCGAGATCTGGTCATTGCCGATCACCGCGCCGAGCTTGGCATCGGGGTTGATCTGGCGCTTGTCCTTGCTGTCCTGCAGGCTGTTGGCCTTGATGTATTCCCACACCTTGCTGGTCACTTCGGCGCGGGTCATCGGGCCCTTGCCCACCACGTTTTCCAGCGCACCCGACAGGGTCACCGGCTTGTTGAGAGCGTTGTTCTTGGCAGCCATGATAATGTCCTTCCCTTCAATAGATCGCCAGAGCGGCGGTTTTCCAATTCAAAACGTCAACATCAATCCGCGTCGTCATCGTCCCAGTCGTCATCGCCCTCTTCTGCGCGGGCGTAAAGCCCCGTCAGCAAAGCAACCGCCGTGACATGGCCCGACATGGCCTTCACCAGATCCTCGCGCGTGGCGCCGGGCATCAGCACCAGCGGCAGGTCAAGCGCGAAAAGCTGGAATACGTAGTGGTGCGGGGCGTCGCCATGCGGCGGCGCGGGCAGCAGCCATTCGGAATTGCCGCGCCCGTTCTTGCCCACGCGCGGCGGCGTTTCGCCTTCCAGCAGCTTGCCGCGCTGGCCGGGCAGGCCCCACACGGCCCAATGGCACAGTGCGCCCGCCTGCGGGTCTTCCACGATCAGCACGAGTTCGGCCGTGCCGGGCGGCGGCGCGGACCATTCCAGCGGCGGGGCAACAGAGTCTTCCTCGTCCGCGGTGAAGCTGGGGTCCAGCTCCTCCCCGTTGGCGAAGGCGGCACTGGTCAGGGCAAAGCCGCCTTTGCCCAGCATCGCGTCCGACACCAGCCCCTGATGCGCCAGGCGCGCCACGGCGAGATCCGCATGAGCCGCGCCGGGAGCGACAAGCCCCTTGGCCAACCAGGATGGCACAGGATCAGACATGAAAAACCGCTACTTCCTCCAAAGGCCCCGCGCGAAAAACTGCGCGAGGGACTTGCGCAGACTTGCGCGATTCAGCCCTCTCCCCCCGGGCCGGAAGGGCCGATGTGCCGCGCAAGACGCCCCTTGGCAAGGGCACTTGGCCCGCAACCGGTCCACTATGGCGCAATTGCACACAACTTTTGGGCCCGAACACCGGTTTATCGTGCTTGCCAGTGCACCAAGGCGCCGATAGCCTTGGACAAATTCAAGGCCTTGGCTGCGCATTACCCTGCGGCGCCGAGGCAACCGGACTGGATGACTTCTCATGAAAGTGGCCCGCCCCGCCCTTGTTCTTGCCTGTGCGGCGATGCTGGCATCGTGCGGGGGATCGGGCAGTTCGGGCGGCGGCGGAACCGGGGTTGTTCCCACGCCGACGCCCACCGCCACGCCGACGCCGACGCCGACGCCCACCAGCGCCACCTGCGCGCTTTCCGCGCGGCAGGACTGGGTGGCGGCGCAACTGACCGAATGGTATCTCTTCCCCGATCTGCTCGCCACCAATGTGAACAAGGCATCCTACCCCAGCGTGCAATCCTATATCGATGCGCTGGTGGCCCCGGCCCGCGCGCAATCGCGCGACCGGTTCTTCACCTACATCACCTCGATTGCAGAGGAGAACGCCTTTTTCGAGCAGGGCTCCAGCGCCGGGTTCGGCTTCCGCCTCGCCTATGATGTCGCCGCGCGGCGCGTGGCGGTGATCGAGGCCTTCGAAGGCGCGCCGGCGCTGGCGCAGAATATCGACCGTGGCAGCGAATTGCTGGCCATCGGCACCAGCGCCAGCACGCTGCAAACGGTCAGCGCGCTGATGGCGAGCGGCGGGCCAAACGCGGTGGTCAACGCGCTTGGCCCCTCCGATCCGGGCATTTCACGGGTGCTGCGTGTGCGCGACCAGACCGGGGTGGAGCGGCAGGTGACGCTCACCAAGACCGAATTCGCGCTCGATCCGGTGTCCGACCGTTTCGGCACAAAGATCATCAACGATGGCGGCAAGCAGGTTGGCTATCTCAATCTGCGCACCTTCATCGACACCGCCGATCCCGATCTGCGCGCGGCCTACCTCTCCTTCCGCAATGCAGGCGTGACCGAGCTGGTGATCGACCTGCGCTACAATGGCGGCGGGCTGATCAGCATCGCCGAACTGATGGGCGACCTGATGGGCCGCAATCTGGGCGGGCAGGTGTTCGATTACATCACCTTCCGCCCGTCCAAGGCATCGAACAACAGCACCTACCGTTTCAGCCCCACGCCGCAATCGATCCAGCCGACCCGAATCGCGTTCATCACCACCGGCGGCAGCGCCTCGGCGAGCGAGATGATCATCAATTCGATGCAGCCCTATCTGCCCAATACCGCGCTGGCGATTGTGGGGGAGAACACCTTTGGCAAGCCCGTGGGCCAGATCGCGCTCGATCGCGCGGCGTGTGACGACCGTCTGCGGGTGGTGGCCCTGCGGGTGGAGAACGCCAATCGCCAGGGCGATTATTACACCGGGCTTGCCAGCACGGTTCCCAACTCCTGCCGCGCCTTTGACGATATCAGCCGCCCGCTGGGCGATCCGGCGGAAAATATGCTGGCCACCGCGCTGACATTCCTGC
The DNA here is from genome assembly GCF_037154115.1 of Alteraurantiacibacter palmitatis. NCBI lineage: Bacteria > Pseudomonadati > Pseudomonadota > Alphaproteobacteria > Sphingomonadales > Erythrobacteraceae > Alteraurantiacibacter > Alteraurantiacibacter palmitatis. Next base: position 41,591 of record NZ_JBANRO010000005.1, read on the forward strand.
GCGGGGGCACCTGCACGCCGATCACGGCCACGGGGGAGGCGCGCACAACGGCCCGCCTGCCAGATGAAAGAGGGATGCTGCGCCGGCCCGTGCCCGATGCGGTGCAGGAATATGTGCCCGGCCTGTTCTGAGACCCAAAGGCGCTATTCACTGCCGCCGGTATAGGGCTGCCGGTCACTCCAGCCGCAGCCGTTCAACTGCTCCGCGCGCTTTTGCACGGTCACGGCAAAGGGGTAGGTGCGGTCGCTCATTCCGTCGCTGCACGGCGCGGGGGTTACCACGATGTCGATCGCGCCGCCGTCCAGCGTGCCGCTGAAGGACAGGCCGCCTCGCCCGGCAAAGCGTTCCACGCTGATCGCCTGCCCATCGATATTTTCAGGGGTCGACCAGCGCAGCACATCGCCCGCGATCTCGCCGCCCCAGAACGGTTCTGTCCCGACAAGGCGGATCACCTCGTCCGGGGCAATCGCGGAAAAGGGCTGATCGTCCTGCACATTGCCGGGCAATTGCCCGTCGGGCTGCGACGAGCACGCCGCAAGGGCGAGGCAGAGGGCGAGCGGAAGACAAGTCTGACGCATGGGGGCAGTGTAACCCGAAACCGGATTTGCGGCCAGTGCCCAACACCGGGCTGGAAGGGGCGATTGTTACGCCACCGGGACGCGCGCCCCGACCCTGCTGAACAAAGGAAAGGGGCGGAGCGACATGGTCACCCCGCCCCCGAAATTGCCAGATCAACCGCCAGTTCAACCGGCAGATTGATCGTCAGATCAATCCGCCATCGTCAGATTGATGGCGCTTTCCTTGCCGTTACGGCCGCGCTCAACTTCAAAGTTGACGCGCTGTTCCTTGTCCAGCGTGGCCCAGCCCGCTGCCTGCACGGCAGTGATGTGGACGAAGCTGTCCGACGAGCCGTCATCGGGCTGGATGAAGCCATAGCCCTTGTCGGCGTTGAAAAACTTTACGGTGCCAGTCTTGGCCATGCGATGTTCCTTTCATTGGAAACAGAGTGGTGGCCGCGCAGCATTGCGCAGCCGGTCGTGCGTCAGTCTCGTCCAGAGAAAGGAAGTCGTCGTCCAAGTACGCCGTCCCTGCTTGGCAGGGCAAAAGCGGTCGTCAAAAGCCGAAGTCCGTCGCAATATTCGACGTCAGCAAGGGGCTTGTAGCACGCCTTGGCCCAATCACCTAATGCTCATCTGCGGATCAGGCGGCCATTGCCAGCAGCAGCGTGATCGTGCCGAGGCCCAGCGACAGCGCCAGCCGCATCCGCAGCCACCATTGCGGCACCAGATCGCCGATCCGTGCATCGACCAGCGGGCTGGCCAGCAGCAGCAGCGTCAGCACCGCAAGGGAAGGCGCGGGCCAGGGGTAGCCCAGCACCCACGGCATGAAGCTCGCCAGCGCAATCAGGCTGGGCGCAACCGCTGCCAGCCACAGCCAGCCCGGAACCCCTTTGCCATCGTTCACCCGTGCAGCGGCAATGCCCCACCACATCCCGCCCAGAAAGCTGAAGATCAGCGCGGCATAAGCCCAGGCCGCCGCCAGCGCAGTCCAGCGCCATTCGCCCACCCCGCTCCACACCGCCAGCAGGCAGGCCGCCTGCGGCAAAAGGCCGGCAAGCCCCAGCCAGCGCGGGAATGGCGGAACGCGGCTCAGCAACATCGTGGCCTAAGTCTCCGCATACAAACAGGGCCGGTTCCCTGCCTCGCCCCTCGGCAAAAACAGTGAACCGGCCCGGCCAATCACAAGGCGTTTCAGCCCGGCATCACCACGGTGTCGATCACGTGGATCACACCGTTGGATGCGGGCACATCGGTGGCGGTCACGGTCGAGCTATTGCCCGCCGCATCGGTCAGCACCACGGCACCGTCCAAAACGCGCGCGGTCAGCGTCGCGCCGTTGACCGTGGTGATGGCGTAACCGGCATCGCCCGCGCCTTCGATTGCAGCCAGCAGATCGGCGGCCATCACATTGCCCGCCACCACATGATAGGTGAGGATGCCGCCCAGCGTTTCGGTCTCGGTGGTGGTCAGCGTTTCGACCGTGCCGGCGGGCAGCTTGGCAAAGGCGGCATTGGTCGGCGCGAACACGGTGAAGGGCCCGGTGCCCGACAGGGTTTCCACCAGGCCTGCGGCCTGCACGGCGGCAACCAGCGTGGAGAAATCGGGGTTGCCAACGGCCACATCAACGATGGTGCCGGTGGTGGCGGGAGCCGCTTCCATCGCGGTATCGGCGGCAGCTTCGCTTTCAGCGGCCTGGCCGCAACCGGGAAGAGCCAGCGCGCACGTCGCCAGCAGGGGAAGGATAATGCGCTTGGTCATGGTGATCCTTTCAGTGTTCCCCCCGTCCGGAACGACCTCCGCCACCACATATGGGCGCATCCCAGCGCGATACGACCTGTCCCAAAGGGCAGGTGCGGAGAATGCCGAGGCGATTTTGCACCAATGACATATGCACATGATGACGATTACACCTATGACGAGGACAGCGGCGAATGGCTGCCCGACTCGGAACTGGCGGCGCGCCGGGCGCAGGAAAATGCGGTGGAAGTGCGCGACGCGGTGGGCAATCTGCTTGCCACGGGCGATTCGGTCACGCTGGTGAAAGACCTCACCGTCAAGGGCGCGGGACAGACGCTGAAGCAGGGCGCTGTCATCCCCTCGATCCGCCTGACAGGAGACGCGCAGGAGATCGACTGCAAATATCCCGGCATCAAGGGGCTGGTGCTGCGCGCCGAATTCGTGCGCAAGAGATAGCCCAAAGGGCCGGGACGCGTAACGCATCCCGGCCCATTCGTGATATGCTGCCGGATTGTCAGACCCGATCGCGGATCAGACGCCGCCTGCCGGAATCGAGCGGTCGGGCCGGGGGTGCCGATCGGCCTTGCCGAAATGCGTTTCGAGCACGGTCACCAGCTTGGACGAGGCCGCCCGCGCCGCGCTGTCGACATCCCCTTCGTGCGCGGTGGCAGAGAGCGGATCGCCGCCGCGTGGCCGCGCTTCGATCAGGCAGCGCACATCGTCACCGCCGCCCTTGCGCCCGTTGGTGTCGCTGATGTGCACCTCGATGCGGGTCAGCCGTTCGGCAAAGCGGGACAAGCGGTCGCGCACCTGCGCTTCCACCCGCTCCGCCACGTTCTCGGTGCCCATGACCGAACTGTCGGTGTTGAAATGGAATTCCATTGCTGTCTCCTCTCGCCTGTGGGGTATTCTCCAACCCAATGGGCCAAAGGTGCCCGGGTTCCCCGGAACCGCAAGCCATGCGCGCGGCGGGGGCCAGATGGAGGAGCGCGTTTCAGTCTGCCCGACGGATCGTTTCGGTCAGCCGTGCCACGGTGATGCCGAAACGGCGGATACGCATCACATTCTGCGCGCTCTGCCCGCCGGGATTGGCAGTGATGACCTGATGCACGTTCAGATTGTTGTCCATCGTATATGTCAGCGTCAGCGTATTGCCTGCCAGCGTGCCGGTGAGGTCGTTCGCCGCATCCGAAATCGTGCCGGTAAAGCGGCCCGACGTTGTCTCGCGCAGGCGCCAGGTGCGGTTGCGCACCGGCTGTTCGCCGATCTGCACCTGCTGGTCGAGCACCATGTCGCCGCTTGCCTGCCGCGTGCCGAAAGTGGTGACGCGGGTCACCTTGTCCGACGCAAAGATCTGCGTCAGCGTGCCTTCGCTGGTGGTGCGGCCGGTAAAGAAGGCCGCCGGATCGAACCGGGCAGGAGAGGCGGCCGGCTGCGCGTTGAGCGTGGCAGAACCCGCCAGCAGCGCCAGCGCCAAAGCCGGAGCGGCGCCTGCACGAATGCGCGCAGGCAGCCCTGCCCCTGAGTGATACGAAATCAATTGCGACCCTCCCTTCGTCTGGCCCAAGCGTGCAGCCTGTGCCCTGTTTCGCGGCAGTCTGGGCGATCCGCCGCCGATTCTCCAGCACAACAGCAAGATTACAGGAAAAAAGGGAAGGCAGCCGGGCAGTCCCGCCCTGCTTCGGGCAAAGCCTTAGGCAGCCCGGTGCGGGCGTGCTATAGCAAGCCAGGTCGCCTCGCACTTCCTGCGGCACCCCCGAACAGATCGGAACCACGGCATGGCCAAAGGCCAGAAGAAATCGAACAAGGAAATCCGCAAGCCCAAGGCAGCCAAGGCTCCCAAACCGCTGGCCGGGCTGACGGTGGACAAGCCCGGCACGGTCAAGGGGCTGGAGAATATGCGCAACAGCTAAAGGCTGCGGCGCATCTTCCCAAGCCTCAAACCCCCTTCACCCTGCCTGCTTTGCCTTGTGCGCCGCAATCGCCGTGTCCAGCGCGGCGATGCGCTGGCGTTCGGGCGTATCCTTGGCCAGCCCCTTCAACCGGCAGGTGGCCCACAGCGCCTTGCGTTCGGATTCGAGGTTCCTGAGGTAAAGATCGGCCATCAATCGTGCTCGCGCCCGCCTGCGCCAAGATACAGCTCGCGGCCCAGCTCGTCATATTTGCGGCTCATTTCCGCCATGCCCTTCTCCGCCTCCTCAGCCGCGATGAAGGTATCGGGCGCGGCGTTCTGCTTGGCGGCAAAGTCGCGCACTTCCTGCGTGATCTTCATCGAACAGAACTTCGGCCCGCACATCGAACAGAAATGCGCTGTCTTGGCACCTTCGGCGGGCAGCGTCTGGTCGTGATACTGCTCGGCCGTATCGGGATCGAGGCTGAGGTTGAACTGGTCGCGCCAGCGGAATTCGAACCGCGCACGGGACAACGCATCGTCGCGCAGCTTGGCCGCGGGATGCCCCTTGGCAAGGTCGGCCGCGTGGGCGGCCAGCTTGTAAGTGACAACGCCCACTTTCACATCGTCACGGTCGGGCAGGCCCAGATGTTCCTTGGGCGTGACATAGCAGAGCATGGCGGTGCCATACCAGCCGATCATCGCGGCACCGATGCCGCTGGTGATGTGGTCGTATCCGGGCGCAATATCGGTGACGAGCGGTCCGAGCGTGTAGAACGGGGCTTCGCCGCAGGCGGCGAGCTGCTTGTCCATGTTCTCCTTGATCTTGTGCATGGGCACATGGCCCGGCCCTTCGATCATCACCTGCACGTCCTGTTCCCAGGCGCGCCTGGTCAGCTCGCCCAGCGTGTAAAGCTCGGCAAACTGCGCCTCGTCATTGGCGTCGGCAATGCTGCCGGGCCGCAGGCCGTCGCCCAGCGAATAGGCGATGTCATAGGCCTTCATGATCTCGGTGATCTCGTCGAACTTCTCGTAGAGGAAACTCTCCTTGTGGTGCGCCAGGCACCACTTCGCCATGATGCTGCCGCCGCGCGACACGATGCCGGTCACGCGCTTTGCCGTCAGCGGGATATAGGGCAGGCGCACGCCGGCATGGATGGTGAAATAATCCACGCCCTGTTCGGCCTGTTCGATCAGCGTGTCGCGGAAGATCTCCCAGGTCAGATCCTCGGCCACGCCGCCGACCTTTTCCAGCGCCTGATAGATCGGCACGGTGCCGATGGGCACGGGGCTGTTGCGGATGATCCATTCGCGGGTGTCGTGGATGTTGCGCCCGGTGGACAAGTCCATGACCGTGTCCGCGCCCCAGCGGATCGACCAGACCATCTTGTCCACTTCGCTCGCCACGTCCGAGGCGACCGCGGAATTGCCGATATTGGCGTTGATCTTGACGAGGAAATTGCGCCCGATCGCCATCGGTTCGCATTCCGGGTGGTTGACATTGCTGGGGATGATCGCCCGGCCGCGCGCCACTTCGTCACGCACGAATTCTGCCGTCACATGGTCGGGGATGCTGGCACCCCAGTCATTCCCGTCGCGCACATGATCGCGCAGCATTTCGCGGCCCAGATTTTCGCGCGCGGCGACATATTCCATTTCGGGCGTGATGATGCCGCGGCGGGCGTAATGCATCTGGGAAAGGTTTGCGCCCGGCTTGGCGCGCAGCACGCGCCGCCGCACATTGGGGAAAGGCGGCACGCCGCCGCTGCGATCCGGCCCCAACTGGCCGTTATCTTCGGGCTTGGTTTCGCGCGCGTCATATTCCTCCACATCGCCGCGCGCCAATTGCCATTGGCGGCGCAGTTCGGGCAGGCCAGCGGCAATGTCGATAGTGGCGGCGGGATCGGTATAGGGGCCGGAGGTGTCATAGACGCGCAGCGGCGGTTCCCCGCTTGACGGTTCCAGATCGATCTCGCGCATGGCCACGCGAAGCGGGCCGACATACACCTTGCGGCTGCCCCGGATGGGCCCGGTGGTGACGCCAATTTCGAGCTTGCTGTTGATATCGGCCATCGAAACGCTCTCCTTGATGGACGGGAGAGGGTTTTGCGGCATATGCAACCGGCCCTCCCTCCGCCCGTGCTAACGGGTTCAGGTTCAACGGGTCGGGCAGAGCTTACCTGCCCCTCTCAGCCGCAGCAGGCTCCCCGGGGATGGCGATGATGTAGTCCTTTTCCCCTCCGCCGGGAAGCCCTTTACCGCCCGGTCAGAACCGCAGGGCAGCAAGGCAGATCGCCACGATGCCAAAGCCTGCACCCAGCAGCGCCCAGACGCGGTTCACCCCGCCAAGGTAGCGGTTGAAGAAATGCAGATAGGCCCGGCCAAAGGCGAGCATCACCATCCCTTCCACCACCATCCCCGCACCCATGATCGTTACCGCGACCGACAGCCAGTCTGCCGGATTCCAGGGATTGACGAGGTAAACCGCCGCGCCCAGCGCCAGCAGAAACAGCCCGGTCAGGAACCGCAGGCCTTCGCGCTTCTCAAACTCGTCCAGCATGGCGGCCCAGCTTCCCGGCTGGCGCAATTCGCCCACACTGGCGGCCAGCGCGTAAAGCCCGGTGAACAGGGTAATCCATGCGGTGATCGTCGCGGCAGTGGCCATGGCAGTTGTCTCCCTTCCCTTCCCCGCCCGGCGGCAACGCAACGCGCTGCCGGGCCTCCTCAAACGGCAGGCTAGGCCCGGCAATGCGCCAAGTCCACTGGGGAGAGGCCGCGCTTACAACCCCAGCGCCGCCACCAGATCCTCGTGCCAGACGCCGGTCGTCTGGTCGCGGATGGCGAAGCTGTTGGTATAGCCCCAGGCGCAGGCATCGACATTGATGCTCGCATATGCCTCGCGCATGGTGCGGTAGTAGTGCACGCGTTCCGGCATCGAAATCCCTTCAATCGCGCCATATTCGCCCAGGAATACAGGCCGCCCGGTGCGCGCGGTGAAGTTCTGCACCGTCACCAGATGGCCTTGCAGCGCGTTAAGGTCAGCCGGGCTTCCGAATGTCGCGCCCATCGGCGGCGAGGGATTGACCCAGCTTGCCCCCTGATGCGTGAAATTGAACGGGTCATACGAATGGATCGTGGCGATGATATAGGCATCATTGGGAAGCGGCAGCGTGTCGAGCGTGGCTACCCCGCTCCAGTTCTCGCCCCCGATCACCACCGGCCGCGTGGGATTGGTGGCGCGCACTTCGGCGAGCGACGGGCCAAGCACGCTGAGGAGATTGGCATGGGTCAGCCGGTTGTGCGGCTCGTTCAGAAGTTCAAACCACACCATATCATCCGGCTCGTCCTTGAACTGATTGGCTATCTGCTTCCACAATCCCGCCAGCCGCGCGGTCTGCCCGGCGGGATCGCTGAAGATGTTGCCCCCCGCATCCTCGTAATGGTGGACATTCAGAATCACGCGCAGACCCGCCGCGCGCGCCTGCCCCACCACCTGCACCACGCGCGCCATGAAGGCAGGATCGATCGTATAGGGCGCGGTGTAGCTCGCATGGTTCGACCAGCGCACCGGCAGGCGCACCGTTTCGAACCCCTTGGCCGCGATATCGGCAAAGTCGGTAGCGTTGATTGCACGGCCCCAATCGCCTTCGCGGGGAGGTTCGAGCATATTGGCCATGTTGATGCAGGCGCCGATGCGCGCATCCTGTTGGCTGAGCGCGGAAGGCACCAGCACGGCAGGCGGCGTAGGGGTCGGCGTGGGTGTGGGGGCAGGAGTGGGCGCGGGCGTTGCCACCGGCGGCGGCGTGGGGGTTGCCGAACTGCCGCTGCCCCCGCAGGCGGCCAGCGCCATCGCCAGTGCCGCCATGCTCGCCCTACCGATTGCCGCGCCTCGCAAATGCCCTGCACCCGCGCCCATCGTCCAATCCTTTCCCGTTCAAGTGTTTGCGCGCGATGGTAGCGCTCCCAAAACAGGAGTCCAGTGGGCATTTGCCTTGTCGTGATCGCGGCTCCATGCTGGCGGGGCAATGACCATGCTCTACCGCCTCGACGCGCCTTCCGGCACGGTTGCGCGCACCTTTGGCGCAGCCGCGGGGGATGATCCCTGGGCCGGCGGCTATGCCGCGCCGGGGCGCTTTGCCCCCGTCATCACCGCCGGGCGCGAGGCGGTGGCGGGGCCGCGCCCGCCGCGCACGCCGCGCCGCATGGTGCCGCGCCTGTGGGGCGTGCCGCCTCCGCCCTCCGCCCACGATCCCACGCGGCTGGTATCCCATGTCGCCAAGGCGGACAGCCCGTTCTGGATCGGCAATTTGCGCAACAGCGAGTTCCGCTGCCTTGTGCCTGCGACCTGTTTCATCGAATGGGGCGCGGGCACCGATGTGGAGGGACGGCGGGAACGCTATGCCATCACTTGCACCGATCAGCCGATCATGGCGCTGGCGGGCGTGTGGAAAGACAGCGAAGTGCCCTCCTTCGCGCTGCTCACCTGCCCCGCCAATCCCCGGCTCAAGGGACTGGGCCGGGCGCGGATGCCGGTTATCCTGCGAGGGGACGAGGCGCAGCAATGCTGGCTGCGCAGCGAATGGCGCGCGGCAGAGGCGCTGCTGAAACCTGCCCCGGATGACAGCCTGCACGCCCGCCTGCTCGACGATTTTGCCTGACGCGCCGCCTGTGTTACCTTCCCGTGCAGAGGGGACATAAGGAGATACGGCAATGGCACGGCACACCGTTTTCACCCTTGGCGCAACAGCAGCGCTGCTGACCCCGCTGGGCGCAGCGGCGCATCACGGCTGGGCGTGGACACAGGCCGAGGAAAGCCGCCTGTCGGGCGAGATTCTCGCCATCAGCTTTACCAATCCGCACCTGCAATTGCGGCTGCGCGATGCAGCGGGGGCGACATGGGTGGTGGATCTCTCCCCGCCGATACAGGCCGCGCCATCGGGCTTTGGCCCCGATCATGCGCGCGCTGGCGACCGGGCGATCGTAACCGGCCACCGCGCCCGCGACATGGAACAGCGCACCTTCAAGGGCGAGACGATCACGGTGCGCGGGCGCACATTCGATGTCTATCCCAACCGCGAAAAGTCGCTGCGTCCGGCAGGCTGAGAGTCTTGTCTTCGGCGAATTGCTTGCTATTGCGGTTGCACGAGTAACCATTCCCGGATCCGATATTCATGACGACCTCAAGCCGCGCAGGCCTTGCCGGTGCCTTCGTCCTTTCGCTTTTGCTGTCCAATACTGCGCTGGCGCGGCCCATGACGCCGGAGGACGTAGCGCGGGTGCGCGCGGCGGTGAGCCTTGCCGTATCGCCCGATGGCACCGGCATTGCCTATACCACCGGATCGCGCCCCGATGTGACGCAAGGGGAACCGGACGGCACCTTGCGCCAGCAATTGTTTCTGGCGGATGGCCCGATGCAGGCGCGCGCCTATCTGCCCGAAGGCGTGAATGCCGGGCAGATCGCCTTTTCGCCCGATGGCAGCCTGATCACCTATCTGTGGGCGCAAGGGGACGAGAAACGCAGCCTGTGGGGCGTTCCGGTTCATGGCGGCGCGCCGCGCAAGCTGGCCGGTGTGGCGGATGCCAATGTCAGCGCCTATGCCCTCAGCCCCGATGGCCGCACGGCCTATCTGCTCGCCGGCCCCGCCCCCGACAGCGCGCGCGAGGCGGAAGCGGGCAAGGGCTTCACCGCAATTGTTTACGAGGAAGAGCAGCGCTTCAACCGCCTGTTCGCCGCCACTGTCGGCACATCGGTGGACACTGCCCCGCGCGAAATCGCCGTGCCCGGCCATGTGGACGAGATGCGCCTTGCACCCGATGGCAGCTTTCTGGTGGTCAAATCCGCCCCCACCACGCTGGTGGACGACAATCTGATGCGCCGCCGCCCGCATATCATCGACCTTGACACCGGCACCACCCGCGCGGTGGAAACCACCGGCAAGATCGAGGATCTGGAAATTGCCCCCGACGGGCGCACGCTGTCGCTGATCGCGGGCGTGGACCAGCACGATCCCGCCGCCACCACGCTGTATATGGTCGATGTCGCCACGCTTGCCCTCACCCCGGTGAACGAAGGCGCGGCCGAAGCGGCGGTGGATGCCGAATGGATGGCCGATGGCCGCCTTGCCGCCACCGTCCATGTGGGCGCGCAGAGCGTGCTGCGCTTCTATGACCCCCGCGGGCGGATGCTGCGCGAAGTGGAGACGGGCGACCTGATCGTCACCGCGCTGGAACAGGGCGGCAACCGGTTGGCGGTGCTGGCCGACAGCCCCGCGCATCCCAATGAACTCTTCGTCTATTCGGGCGGCGGGTTCGACCGCTGGACCGAGCATAATCCGTGGCTGTCCGAAATCACTTTCGGCCCGCAGCGCACGCTGACCTATACCGCGCGCGACGGGCAACAGATTGAAGGCGTGCTGATCGAGCCGGTGGGCGGCATCCCCTTTGGCGGGGCACCGCTGATCCTGGATGTGCATGGCGGGCCAGAGGCGCATGAGAGCAATGGCTGGCAGACCGGCTATGCCAGTCCGGGGCAGGTGGCAGCGGGGCGCGGTTATGCCGTATTCCTGCCCAATTACCGCGGCTCCACCGCTTACGGCGTGGCCTTTTCGATGCAGCATCAGGGCGATTACGCGGGCAAGGAATTCGACGATCTGGTCGATGCCAAGGCCGCGCTGGTCGAAATGGGACTGGTCGATGGAAGCCGCGTGGGCATTACCGGCGGGTCCTATGGCGGCTTTGCCAGCGCGTGGGGTGCAACCTATTACAGCGCCGAATTTGCCGCAGCGGTGATGTCTGTTGGCATTTCCAACAATATCAGCAAGTTCGGCACCACCGACATTCCCAACGAAATGTATCTGGTGCACGAACGCAAATGGCCGTGGGAGGAATGGGATCATCTGCTCGAACGCAGCCCGATCTATCATGTCGACAAGGCGGAAACGCCGATCCTGATCCTGCATGGCGAAGAAGACACCCGCGTGTCCCCCACGCAAAGTTACGAGCTGTATCGCCATATCCGCACGCGACGTCCGGAAACCCCGGTGCGGCTGGTGCTCTATCCTGGCGAAGGGCACGGCAATGCGCGCGCCGCGGCGCGGTATGATTACAATGTCCGCATGATGGAATGGTTCGACACCTATCTGATGAGCGGGAACCGCAGCGCCGCTATGCCCGGCCCGCGCCCGGCATTGCAACTGGGCGGCGAGGGGGCGGACGCGGGCGGAACGGCGGAATAATCCGCCATCGCAGCGCATACCGCCATCTGCCCATGATTGCGCCTTTTGCCCAATAGGGTAAGGCGCAATCCATGACAGGCCACGCGTGCGATATGGTGATTGCCGGGGGGGGCCTGGCGGGCGGCTTGATTGCGCTGGCCGTGGCGAAACGCCATCCCGACATGACACTGCGGCTGGTGGAAGCTGGCCCCACACCCGGTGGCAACCACCGGTGGAGCGTGTTTTCCAGCGACCTGACCGGCGAAGGCCACGATCTGCTTTCCCCTGTTGCGCAAACCGTGTGGGATGCGGGGAACGAAGTGGCCTTTCCCGGCCATGCCCGCCGCCTTGCCGCGCCCTACCGCTCGATTGCCTCCGCCGATTTTGCCGCCGCGCTGCACCGCGAACTGCCGCAGGGCGCAATCCAGTGCAACGCGCCCATCGCCGCGCTGGATGCGGGCGGCGTCACGCTGGCCGATGGCACGCGGATTGATGCTGGCAAAGTGATCGACGCACGCGGCGCGCTGCCCTCTGCGCATCTGAACGGCGGCTGGCAGGTCTTCATGGGCCGCCATATCGCCACCGATGTGCCGCATGGCCTCACCCGCCCGATCATCATGGATGCCAGTGTCGAGCAGCTGGGCGGCTACCGCTTCGTCTATGTCCTGCCGCTGGCGCCGGACGAGCTGTTCGTTGAGGACACTTATTACCAGGACACGCCCGATCTGGACGAAGGCGAATTGTCCGCCCGGATCGACGCCCATTGCGCCGCGCGCGGCTGGACGGGCCGCGAGATTGGCCGCGAGACCGGCGTGCTGCCCGTCATCACCGGGGGCGATCCCGCAGCCTATCTGGCCGAGGCGCGCGTGGAAGGCGTGGCGCTGGCAGGCGCGCGCGGGCTGTTTGTCCACCCGCTCACCAGCTACACCCTGCCCTTTGCCGTGCAGACCGCGCTGGCGATTGCCAGGCACGCGCATCTGCCCGCCAGCCAACTGGCGCAAAAGCTGGAAGCGCGCAGCCTTGGCCATTGGCAGGCGACCGGATTCTACCGCCTGCTTGGCACCATGCTGTTCGGCGCGGCGGAGCCGGCGGAGCGTGTGCGCATTTTCGAACGCTTCTACCGCCTGCCCGAACCGCTGATTGAACGCTTCTATGCCGGGCAATCGACCCTGGCCGACATGGCGCGCGTGCTGGTGGGCAAGCCGCCCGTGCCGGTGGGCCGCGCGCTGTCCGCGCTCACCAGCGACCGACCGCCCCTCCTCTTCTCCAACAGGAAAGCCTGACCCGATGACAAACCCTGCCCCCCGCACCGCCTGCGTGATCGGAGCCGGCTTTGGCGGCATGGCGCTGGCCATCCGCCTGCAAAGTGCCGGCATCGCCACCACCGTGATCGAGAACCGCGACAAGCCCGGCGGCCGCGCCTATTACTGGCAGAAGGACGGTTTCACCTTTGACGCAGGCCCCACTGTGGTGACTGATCCCGATTGCCTGAAGGAATTGTGGGCATTGTCGGGCCACGACATGGCGCAGGATGTGGAACTGATGCCGGTGATGCCGTTCTACCGGCTCAACTGGCCCGATGGCACCAATTTCGATTACTCGAACGACGAGGCGGGCCTGCGCAAGGAGATCGCAAAACTCGATCCCGCCGATGTCGCCGGATATGATGCCTTCCTGCACTATTCCGCCGGGGTGTATGAGGAAGGCTATGTGAAGCTGGGCACCGTGCCCTTCCTCGATTTCAAGTCGATGATAAAGGCCGCGCCCGCGCTGATGAAGCATCAGGCGTGGCGCAGCGTCTATTCGATGGTCAGCAAATATATCCGCAACGAGAAGCTGCGCGAGGCTTTGTCCTTCCACACGCTGCTGGTGGGCGGCAACCCGATGAAGACCAGCAGCATCTATGCCTTGATCCACAAGCTGGAAAAGGATGGCGGCGTGTGGTGGACGCGCGGCGGCACCAACCGGCTGATCGCAGGCATGGTGCGCCATTTCGAGCGGCTGGGCGGAACGATGCGCGTGGGCGATGGGGTGGCCAAGGTCGAAACGCTGGGCAACAAGGCCACGGGCGTTGTCACCAAGAGCGGCTGGACGGGTCAGTTCGATGCCGTCGCCAGCAATGCCGATATCATGCATTCCTACCGCGATCTGCTGGGCGACAATTACCGCGGCACATCGCAGGCCAAAAGCCTTTCCCGCAAGACCTTCTCGCCCAGCCTGTTCGTGGTGCATTTCGGGATTGAAGGCACATGGCCGGGCATCCCGCACCACATGATCCTGTTCGGCCCACGCTATAAGGGGCTGCTGGATGACATCTACACCCATGGCGTGCTGCCGGAGGATTTCTCGATCTATCTGCACCACCCGACCGTCACCGATCCGGCCATGGCGCCCGAAGGCAAGAGCACCTTCTATGCCCTTGTCCCGGTGGCGCATCTGGGCAAGCTGAACGTCGATTGGTCGGTTGTCGGCCCGCAACTGGAAAAGCGCATTCTGGACGAAATCGGCCGCCGCCTGATCCCCGACATTCACGACCGGCTGGTGACGAGCTTCCACTACACCCCCACCGATTTCAGCCACGACCTCAACGCACATCTGGGCAGTGCGTTCAGCCTGGAGCCGGTGCTGACGCAGAGTGCGTGGTTCCGCGGCCACAACCGGGATGATGTGATCGGCAATTTCTATCTGGTGGGCGCAGGCACGCATCCGGGCGCAGGCATCCCCGGCGTGGTCGGCAGCGCCAAGGCCACCGCCGGGCTGATGATCGCGGATTTGCTGGGCTAGGCGGCAAAGCGGTTGTTGCGCTCACAAAGGCACGAAGGCACAGAGACCCGATGACGATCCTCTCTGTGCCCCTGTGCCTCTGTGAGCGCCTGTCCTCCCCCCCTGCCCCCGCTGGGGACTATGCCATATGAAACGCCTTGCCATCTATTGCGGCTCTGCCACGCCGGCCGATCCGCGCTATGTCGCCCTGGCGCGCGATGTAGGCCGGACGCTGGCCGAACGGAACATTGGCGTGGTCTATGGCGGCGGCAGGCTGGGCTTGATGGGCGCGGTTGCCTCTGGCGCTTTGGAGGCGGGCGGCGAGGTGATCGGCGTTATCCCCGAAGCATTGGAACATCACGAGGTCGCCAACCGCGATTGCACGCAATTGATCGTGGTGCCCGGAATGCACGAGAGGAAGCGCGCCTTTACCGACCTGTCCGATGGCTTCGTCACCCTGCCCGGCGGGGTGGGGACAATGGACGAATTGTGGGAAGCGGTCAGCTGGGCGCAGCTTGGCTATCACGCCAAGCCCGTGGGCCTGCTCAACGCCTTTGGCTTTTACGACACGCTGCTGGCGTTCAACCGGCAGATGGCGGATGTGGGCTTTATCCGGCCTGCGCATCGCGGCATTATTCTGGACGCGGAAACACTAGACACGCTGCTGGAGAAAATGGCCGCCTTCACCCCCATCACCACTGTGCTGCAAATCCGTAACGAGGATTTGTGACCGCGGCGCGCGCCCAGTTGGTGGCGCAGGCGCGCGCTGCCATTGCGGCAGGCTCGAAAAGCTTTGCCGCCGCCTCGCTGCTGTTCGATCCAGCTACGCGCGAGCGGGTGCATCTGCTCTACGCCTGGTGCCGGGCGTGCGATGATCTGGCCGATGGGCAGGACATGGGCGGCGCGCTGGCCGCGCGCGACGGGCAGGAGGGCGAACGGCTGGAACTGATCCGCGACCTGACCGCCCGTGCCATGGCGGGCGAGGCAACAGGCCACCCCGCCTTCGATGCGCTGGGCGTGGTGGCGGCCGAATGCGGGCTGACGCAAGGCATGGCGGACGATGTGATCGCCGGCTTCGCGCTCGATGCGGCCGGATGGCAGCCGCGCAGCGAAGGCGATCTGATGCGCTATTGCTACCATGTGGCGGGCGCGGTGGGCGTGATGATGGCGGTGGTGATGGGCGTTTCACCGCAGGACGCGGACACGCTGGACCGCGCCTGCGACCTTGGCCTTGCCTTCCAGTTGGGCAATATATTGCGCGATGTGGCGGAGGATGCGGCAGCAGATCGTTGCTATATCCCTGCCGAATGGCTGGCCGAGATGGATATTCCGCCCGGCCAGCATATGCACCCTGCCCACCGCCCTGCTCTGGTGGCGCTCGCCGCCCGAATGGCTGACATGGCGCAGGCGCATGAAAGTGCCGCGCGGATCGGCGCGGCGCGCTTGCCGTGGCGCAGCCGCTGGGCGGTGCTGTCCGCCGCCAATATCTATGGCGCGATTGCCCGCAAGGTGCGCGCCCGCGGGCCTGCGGCATGGGATGCCCGCGTGCATACCGGCAAGGGCGCAAAACTCGTCCTTGTGGCGCGCGCATTGAGGCAGGTGTTCGCCCCGCCGCCTCCGGTTCCGCAGATGCCGCGCTGGACACGGGCAGAATTGATCGCGATGGCGCAGGCGGGCGGGTAAAACATCCTTTTCCCTCCGCTTGCGGGAGGGGGACTTTCACGCCCCCATATATTCGCGCAAGCCCGCCTGCTCGGCCGCGCTCATATGCAGGCCCATTTTGGTGCGGCGCCACAGCACATCCTCTGCCGTGAAGGCCCATTCCTGCTGGATCAGATGCCGCACTTCGGCCTCGGTCAGGCCGCAGCCGAAATCGCGCCCGAGATCGACCCGCGCCTTTGCGTCTCCCAGAATGGTCACCGCATCAAGGCCATAGGAACGCGCCAGCCGCAACGCATCCACATGGGTCAGAAACGGATATTCGCGCGCGAGTTCCCCCACCAGCAGGCCGATGGCGTCGCGCGGAAAATCGCCGCCGGGCAGCGGTTGCTGCCCCGTCCAGTGATCGCCTTGCAGCACAGGCAGGCGCGTGGCGAGCAGATCGACCGCTTCTTCCGCCACATGGCGGTAGGAGGTCAGCTTGCCGCCATAAATGCCCAGCATGGGCGCGCCTTCTTCGGCCGCGCTCAGCACCAGCCGGTAGCCGCGCGTGGCCGCTTCGGGCCGGTCTTTCCCGAAATCCACCAGCGCACGCACGCCGGCATAGGACCAGACGATGTCTGCGGGCGTGATATTCTCCACGAAATAGCGGTTCACCGCGTCGCACAGATAGCGGATCTCCTCCGCATCCGGTTCCACCTGATCGAGCGGCCCCGTATGGTCGGCATCGGTGGTGCCGATCAGCGTGAAATGCTCCTCATACGGAATGGCAAAGCAGATGCGCGTATCGGGCTGCTGGAAGACATAGGCGAAATCGTGATCGAACAGGCGCGGCACCACGATATGCGATCCGCGCACGCGGCGGATCGCATATTTGGGCGCGGTGCCCGCCAGCCGCGCCAGATCGTCCACCGCGGGGCCTGCGGCGTTGACCAGCGCGGCGGCGGTATACTCCTCGCCGCCTGCGGTGACGCGCCACGCATCACCTTCGCGCGCGATCGTGCTGACCGGGCAGCGCGTGCGCACCACCGCACCGCGCCGCGCGGCATCCACCGCGTTCAGCACGACCAGCCGCGCATCATCCACCCAGGCATCCGAATATTCAAAGCCGCCGGTAATTTCGGCATAGAGCGGATCGCCCGCCGGATGATCGTCCAGCTTGATCGCCTCCGCGCCCGGAAAGCTGCTGCGCCCGGCAATCCGGTCATACATGAACAGCCCGGCGCGCAGCTTCCAGTGGGCGCGCATCGCCTTGTTCACCGGCAGGACAAAGCGCATCGGCCGCACGATATGCGGCGCAATGCGCCACAGCACCTCGCGCTCGGCCAGCGCCTCGCGCACCAGCGCGAATTCGCCGTGTTCCAGATAGCGCAGGCCCCCATGCACCAGCTTGGTCGATTTGCTCGACGTGCCGCTGCCCAGATCCCCCGCCTCCAGCAGCAGGACACGCGCCCCGCGCCCTGCCGCATCGCGCGCCGCCCCCGCACCGTTCACCCCGCCGCCAATCACGATGAGGTCGAAATGCTGGGTCACGGGACAATACGCTCCTGCGGCGGTTTCTTGTTCAGGCGGCGGAACAGCACGCCTTTCTCGCTATACAGCACGAAACACAGCGCCAGGGTAGAATTGATCAGCAGGGCATAGGCAAAGGGGCGCGCGCTGCCATCATAGAACTGCCCGATCACCAGCCCCACCATCGCCGCGCCGAACATCCGGAAGAAGCTGTGCACGCTGCTGGCCGCACCCGCGATATGCGCGAAGGGTTGCAGCGCGATCGAGCCGAAATTCGCGCCCAGAAAGCCGAGCAGGCCAAGGTTCAGCGCCATCAGCGGCACGAAATAGCGGATATCGCCCGGATGCGTATGCGCCGCCCATACCTGCACACAGCTGACCGCGATGAAAATCAGCACGCCGGTATGCGACACGCGCCGCGCGCCAAAGCGCATGACGATGCGCGAATTGGTGATATTGGCCACCGCCATCATCGCCGCCGTGCCGCCGAAGACCAGCGGAAAGGCCGCCGTGCTCACCGCGAAGTGTTCGGTATAGAGCTGCTGCGCGATGTTCACATAACCAAACACCCCGCCCATCACCAGCGCGGTGCCCAGCACATATCCGATCGACTGCCGGTTGACCAAGGCATCGCGCATATTGCGCGCGATCACCGGCAGGTTGATCTCCTGCCGGTTTTCCGGCTTCAGCGTTTCGGGCAGGCGTTGCCACACCCACCACGCCGCCAACGCGCCAACCCCCGCCAGCGCCACAAATATCAAACGCCAGCCCGCCACCAGCAGCACCGCCTGCCCCAGACTGGGCGCAACCACCGGCACCGTGATGAAAACCGCGGCAATCACGCTCATCAGCCGGGCCATCGCATCGCCTTCATACAGGTCGCGCACAATGGCCATCGGCGCCACCATCAGTCCTGCTCCCAGAACGCCGCACAGCACGCGCGCCACAAGCACGGTTTCAAAGTCGTGCAGCACCGCGATCAGCAGGTTGCACGCGACATAGAAGCCCAGCGCCAGCAGCATGATGGGGCGCCGGCCATAGCGGTCGGCATAGGAGCCGGGGACAAGGCATCCGATACCCATGGCGATGGAATAGACCGCGATCACCAATTGGCGGCGGTTGCCGTCCTCAACACCCAGTTCGCCCGCCATATCGGCCAGCGCGGGGATCATCGCGTCGATCGCCAGCGCGTTAAGGCTCATCAACAGGGCCAGCAACACGATCAGCTCGCGCTTGCCCATTACCGGGCGCCTGGCACTTTCATTTTCGGATAAAGTCATCCTGCGCTGCTAGCCCATGGCAATGGCAGGGGGAAGTGGCCTAAAGTGCGCCCATGGACGAAGCGGGCCGATCCGACGAAGCGCAGGAGGCAGCCAAGGATGAAGCTGACAGCCCGCCGGGCCTGCGCAAGATTATCCATGTCGATATGGACGCCTTCTTCGCCAGCGTGGAACAGCGCGACCATCCGGAATTGCGCGGACGCCCCGTGGCGGTGGGCGGCGCAGGCGGGCGCGGCGTGGTCGCGGCGGCGAGTTACGAGGCGCGCAAGTTTGGCGTGCGCAGCGCGATGCCCTCTGTCACCGCCAGCCGCAAATGCCCCGACCTCATCTTCGTGCGCCCCCGTTTCGAGGCTTACCGCGAAGTTTCGCAGCAGATCCGCGCGATCTTTGCCCGCTACACGCCGCTGATCGAACCGCTCAGCCTTGATGAAGCCTATCTGGATGTGACGCAGGATCTGCAGGGCATCGGCAGCGCCACCCGCATCGCGCAGATGATCCGCGCCGCGATCCGCGCCGAAACCGGGCTGACGGCGAGCGCGGGTGTTTCCTACAACAAGTTCCTCGCCAAGCTGGCAAGCGACCAGAACAAGCCCGATGGGCTGTGCGTGATCCGCCCCGGCCAGGGCGCGGCCTTTGTCGCGGGCCTGCCGGTCAGGCGTTTTCACGGTGTGGGCCCGCGCGGCGCGGAAAGAATGGCGGCGCTGGGCATCCGGACGGGGGCCGATCTGGCGGCGAAGGACATTGCCTTTCTGCGCGCACATTTCGGCAGCTTTGCCGATTACCTCTACCGCGCGGCGCGGGGGATCGACCTTCGCCCCGTGCGCCCCGACCGGGTGGCGAAATCCATCGGCGGCGAACGCACCTTCTTCGCGGATATCCACGCGCCGGATGCCTTGCGCGCCACGCTGGAGGATATCATCGCAATTGTCTGGGGCCGGATCGCGGCGAAGCAGGCGGCGCGCTCCGACGAAAAGGTGGTGCGGGGCCGCACCGTGGTGCTGAAACTGAAATACCGCGACTTCACCCTCGCCACCCGTTCGCGCAGCGTGGCGGGCTGGATCGAAAACGAGGGGCAATTTGCTGCCATCGCCCGCAGCCTGCTGGAGGACGAATTGCCGCTGCCCGCACCGATCCGGCTGATGGGACTGACGCTGGCCAATCTCGACCATGGTGACGATGCGCGGGCCAAGCCGCCACGCGACGAGGCGCAGCTCAGCCTGTTGTAGGCGTCAGCAAGGCCAGCCGCCGCTGCACATTGGGCGCGGTATCGGGCGGCAGGGCGTCGGGCGCGAAGAACTGCGCCGCTATGATCTCGCGCCCGTCGGGCAATGGCTCCCCATCGATCAGTCCGGTGAAGATATGCGCCACATTGCGCGCGCCGTGGAACATCTCCTCCACCGTCGCAAGGTGCACAGGATCGGTGACGGTGCAGCCCAGCTCCTCGGCAAATTCGCGCAAGGCTGCGGCCAGTGCGTCCTCGCCCCGGTGCATACCGCCACCGGGAAAGGCCCACCAGCCGCTGCCATAGGAATGGCGCACCAACAGCACGCGGCCCGTCGCATCGCGCGCGATGATGCTGCACCCGTGCACCTCGCCCCCGCGCAGCCGCAGCCATAGGCCGCGCAGCCGGTGCGCCACGCGGTAAAGCTGGCGGTGCAGCGAAGCGGGAATCAGGTGAAGCACGTGACCGGCTGCCGCGCCGCCCGGAGCAGCCGCGCGATCGGCAGATCGTGTTCGCCGCGCAACGCGCTATCGAACACCACGCGCTTGTCATCTCCGCGCATGACGATCAGCAGTTCATCACAGTCCAGCAGGGCAGGGATGGTCAGCGTCAACCGGTCGAACGGGGCTTCGGGCGGCAGCGGATCGGGAGTCAAACGGCGAAGCCTGATCGGATCGGCGGGATCGGGATCGGTGTTCGGAAACAGGCTGGCAATGTGCCCGTCCGCCCCCATGCCCAGCCAGGTGACCGCAAAATGCGGCGGGAATGCGCCTTCCACCAGCGGCACGATGCGCGCGCCAACCGGTTCCAGCAGAACGCGGATGCGGCCCACATTGCTGGCAGGGTGATCTTCGCGCACGATGCGGTCGTCGCCCGGCCACACGGTGATGCGCGACCAGTCCAGCGCACGTGCCGCAAGGTCGGCAAGGATGGGAAAGGGGGTGGATCCGCCCGGCACGCTGATCGCCACCTCGCCCGTCGAGGTGGTCAGCGCGGCGGCAAGGCGTGCCTCCAGCCAGTCGGCAATTGCGCGATCATCCGCGCCCGGAATTATTGCAATATCGCTCATGTGCCTGCCTCTAAAGCAATGGCCGCCGGAACGCGATGGGTTCCGGCGGCCTTCGTGTGTGCCGCGCCGGCCCTGCGGAGGGCTTCAGAGAGGCCGGGGCGCGGCGGGGGATTGCGTCAGGCGAGCAGGCTGGAGAGGAACCAGACGCGCTCCTCCGCCTGATCGGTCCAGTCATCAATCAGGCCATCGGTCGCGTTGTCGCCCGCCTTCTCGGCGTGCTCCTTCAGCGCCTTGAGACTGTCCACCAGCCTTGCGTTGTCGTCCCGCAGTTCGGCGATCATGTCCTCGGCGGAAAGGCCCGCCTTGTCCTGATCCGCGATTTGCGTTGCCTTCATCACCGATCCGATCGAGGTGAGCGTGGGCGCGCCGTTCTTGCGCACCCGCTCGGCAATCAGGTCAACCTGCGCGAAAATCGCGGCGGCCTGTTCGTCGAACAGCAGGTGCAGGTCGCGGAACCGCGGGCCGGTGACGTGCCAGTGAAAATTCTTGGTCTTGAAATAGAGCGCCAGATGATCGGCCAAAAGGCCGTTCAGCCCTTCAATCAGGGCGGTTTTCGAATTGTCGCCGGTTTTGGCCATGTGAGCCTCCGTTGTTTGCATTCGCCCTTATAACTCGGCAACCGGGCAAAGGTTTCATGCAAAGCCCTCGCCAGTTTGATCGCAAAAAGCGATCAGAAAAGCACGCCGCGAACGGAAAGGTCGATCATAAGCGCGGCCAGCAGCAGCAGCCCCGCCAGCGCCAGGGCCATTGCGCGCAGAGGCAGGCGCCGTTCCCATTCCCCGCCCGCCAGCGCCGCCAGCGTCAGCGCCACCCCGCTGCCCAGCGTGCCGCCCGCCGCCGCCAGCCACGGCTCTCGCGTCAGCACGGCCAGCGCGGCAATCACGAAACGCGCGCTGTCGGTGATCTGCGCGGCGGCCAGAACGATCAGGATTGCGCCGGTGGAACGGGTGGGTTCGGCAGGAGCGCGCGGCGCCTTGCGCACCGCCAGCTCCAGCGCCGCCACGCCCAGTGCCATTGCCACGAACATGGTGCGCGCAGGCCCCGGCATTTGCGGGGCCAGCCACGCGCCCGCCCCCGCCGCCAGGGCCGATGCGGCAAGCGCACTGAACCAGATGGCGAGCACCAGCCCCGGCGCCGCGCCCAAGGCCGTGGCCGGGCCGGAGCCTGCCGAAAGCCGCGCGACCCGCACCCCGTCCCTGCCCGCCGCGCCCAGCAGCAGGGCTGCGAGAAAGGAGAGGAAGAAGGCCGTCATGGCTTTACTGACTAGCACATTGGCACGCAGAGCGAGCCGAAAGTTGGAGCGGGTGAGGGGAATCGAACCCCCGTCGTCAGCTTGGGAAGCTGCTGCTCTACCATTGAGCTACACCCGCACGGCCGCGGCGCGGGGTGCCGATTAGCTGTGTTGCCCGTTTCGGTCAATCCAAAGGGAAGCGCGGGTCAATTGGCGCAAAAGCGGTGCAAAGTCGATTTTGCAGGTTCACCTTGCGTTCCCATTGGTGCATGAATGGCGCAAATCAATGCGAAGGAGGACCGCCGTGTTTGAAATTGCACTCCAGACGCATGAAAGCTGCGACGATCTGCTTACCGAAGCCAGGCCTGGCCTCGCTTCCAATCGCATTCATCAGGGCGATTGCCGCACTTTTCTTAAACATATCAAAGACAAAGCCATTGACCTTGTCGTCACCGATCCACCCTATTTTCTGGACGGGCTGGACAATGGCTGGCGCAAAGGCGGCAAGGAAGCGCCCCGCGCAACTGGCACGGTGGGCGGCCTCCCTGTTGGCATGAAGTTTGATCCAGCGCAGGGGAAGGCTTTGCAGCAGTTCATGTCCGGAATTGCAGGCGAATTGATCCGATGCATGAAGCCGGGCGCATTTGCGCTGGTATTCAGTCAGCCGCGCCTGAGTCACCGCATGGCGATTGCTTTGGAAGATCAGGGGTTCGAGATACGTGATCTTTGCGTCTGGCACTATACCAAGCGCACGCAGTTCAAGGCTTTCAGCCAAAACCACTTCATCGAACGGATGGATTTGCCTGACTGGAAGAAGAGGCAGATAATCGCGGAGATGGAAGGGCTCAAAACCCCGCAACTGCGGGGCCAGCACGAAAGCATCATTCTTGCCCAGAAACCCCGGCAGGGCACTTTTGTGGAAAACTGGCAGCGCTGGAAAACTGGGCTGATGAATGCCGATGCATCGCTTGATGGTTCGCGCCCGTCCAATGTCATGCAGGTGGAAAAGGCTGATCTCGCAGAGCGCGGTGTGGCGGCAGAACATCTGACGCCCAAGCCCCTGCGCCTTCTGTCCCATCTCATTGAACTGTTCTCAAGTGAAGGCCAAACTGTGCTGGACCCTTTTCTCGGCTCGGGATCGACAGCCGTGGCAGCACAATCACTCAAACGCGACTGGATCGGCATTGAAATCAACCCTACCTATGTCGCGCTGGCTGAGAAGCGGCTGGCTGATGCCATGATCTGAAGCATCTGCGGCCCCATGTACAGAACACCTTGGCACCCATGAATATGATGCGCAATCTTGACCAAAGCCATGTCGACCAATTTGAAAGCCAGCTGGCGAGGGTAAAGCAGCTTTGGGACAAAAACCTGTCCTCTTTGGGCGTCAAATGGCCTTCGTCGAAGGTCAAGCAAGCGCAGTTGGTGGGCCTGTCATTCTTCATCGGCGAACCTGTCAACAAGGATAGTCTGGGCTGGTATGTAGGACAGGTGGCAGGCGGTGCAGCAGACACTCAGGCGCGGCATCTGCGCAGCGACGGCTGGGCAATCCTGCTTAGCGGTCGCGGCGAACCCCATTCCAACACCTTGGCGAGTGGTGAGCGTATGCCGCGCGGTTCCTATGCCCTAGCCTCGCTTGCGCAGCCCGATGCAACATTCCTGCGCAACGAGCGGCTGACGCGCGAAGGCCGCGCAGGTGCGAAGGATTGGCATGAATTGTGCGTTCTTTACAAGGGCAAGTGCGCGCATTGTGGTGCAACCACGAAAAACCCCGACAAGGGCCATATGGACCCCAACAAGCCTGCGACAGTCGACAACCTCATCCCCCTGTGTGTGCCCTGCAATAACTGGGCAGCCAATGACGTGATCTTCGGCCCCGACGGGAGGATTGTGGCAGTTCGTTCCGAGCGGTTTCTGAAAGCGGCGGACAAGGCCGCGCAACAGCGGATCGCCGACTGGCTTGCCAAGCAATAACGTCCCCCTCCCGCTCCAATTTGTCGCACTTGGTAATTGCCCCGCATTGACGGGTGGCACCTGTGGCCGAGTCTGGCTATGGAGCCGAGTCGTAGGGCCGCACGCTGGGGAGCTTTGAGCGCGCCTGCCGGATAACAAGGAGCTTATCATGCCGCTGGTCAACATGAAGCCGCTGCTGCGTCACGCCATGGACAATCACTATGCCGTCGCCGCTTTCAACCTGGTCGATTACAACACCACCAAGGCGATGGTGAAAGCCGCCGAAGGGCTGAACGCGCCGGTGATCTGCCAGACCTCGTCCAAGACGATCAAATATTTCAGCCACAAGGAAATCGTATCCTGGGTGCGCACCGTGGCAGAGGATTCGCCCGTGCCCGTGGTGCTGCATCTGGATCACTGCCACGACATCGCCATGATCGAGGAATGCGCCCGCACCGGCTGGACTTCGATCATGATCGATGCGTCCGAACTGCCGTTCGAGGAAAACCTCGCCCAGTCGCTGAAAGTGCGTGAAATCGCCGAGAAGTATGGCGTGGGCATGGAAGCCGAACTGGGCCAGATCATGGGCGTGGAAGACGACATGGTGGTGGACGAGGCGGACAGCGTGCTGACCGATCCCGAAGATGCCAAGCGCTTCTGCGACGCGCTCGACCTGTCGGCCTTTGCCTGCGCGGTCGGCACGGCGCACGGCTTCTACCATGGCGAGCCGAATGTGGATTTTGAACGCATCGCCGCGATCAACGCCGCCACCAAGACGCCTATGGCGCTGCATGGCGGCACCGGCCTGTCGGACGAAACCTTTGCCAAGGCGATTGCGCGCGGCGCGGCCAAGATCAACATCTCGACCAATCTCAAGCACGTCTGGGTCAAGAGCTTCGTCGATTACCACCTCGCCAATCCCAAGGATTTCGAACCCCTGCGCGTGGGCGATGCGCAGTATCAGGCGTGCAAGGCCATGTTTGCCGACTTTATCGAAAAGTTCGGCGGCAAGGATCAGGGCGCAGCCTTCCTCTCCAGCCAGCTCGAAGCGGCCTGAGGGAGCGAGCGCAGCGATATGTTCAAGGCTCTGATTTTCGATTGCGACGGCGTTCTGGTCGACACCGAACGCGATGCGCACCGCGTGGGCTTCAATCTGGCTTTCAAGCAGTTCGGCATTGATGCCGAATGGAGCGTCGATCTGTATGCCCGCCTGCTGCTGACCGCCGGCGGCAAGGAACGCATGACGGTGTATTTCGACGAATTTGGCTGGCCTGAAGATCAGGTCGCCAAGTTCGGCGGAAAGCAGGAACTGATCGCCGCGCTGCACAAGGAAAAGACGAAGCTCACCAGCGAGATCGTGGCCGATCTGCCGGTGCGCCCCGGCATCCTGCGCATCATTGACGAGGCGATGGCGGCAGGCGTGCGGCTGGGCGTGTGCACCACATCGAACCCCAAATTCATCGATGCGGTGCTCGACCTGTTCGGGGCGGAGCGCAAGGCGGCGTTTGAATTCGTCCACGCGGGCGATGTGGTGGCCAAGAAGAAGCCCGCGCCCGACATCTATCTGCTGGCGCTGGAAACGCTGGGCCTGCCGGCATCCGAATGCATGGTGGTGGAAGACAGCCGCAACGGCCTGCTTGCCGCCACCGGCGCCGGGATCCCCACGCTGATCACCACCAGCACCTACACCGCTGAGGAGGATTTTTCCGAAGCGGTGAAGGTGGTGCCCGAACTGGGCGATGATCCTGTGCTAATCACCATCGATGATCTCAACGCGCTCAACGCGGCGGCCAAGTCCGCCGCCTGAGAAGCCGCGAAACGAAAGGGAGACTGAATGTCCACGCTTACCCTTGCCGATATTGAACAGGCAATCGACGTCACCTGCGACACGGTGATCCGCAACGAGAAGTATTTCTCCGACCTCGACGGGCTGGCGGGTGACGGCGATTTCGGCACGTCGCTTGCCACCGGCTTCAAAGTGATCAAGGCCGATCTGCCCACGATCGACAAAAGCGCCATCGGCGCCATGCTGCTCAAGATCAGCATGATCTGTTCCAAGCACGTGGGCGGTTCGTCCGGCCCCATCTGGGGCACCGGCTTCATGCGCGCCGGCATGGCGGCCAAGGGCATGACGGAAGTGGATTACGCCACGCTGACCGCCATGGTCGGCTCGGCGCTGGAAGGCATCATGGCGCGCGGCGGGGCCAAGCGCGGCGACAAGACGCTGCTCGACGCGCTGATCCCGATCCACGAAACGATGCAGGCAATGGACGGCAGCGATCTGAAGGCGGTTCTGGCCGCTGTCACCAAGGTGGCCGATGAGGCTATCGACGAAACCCGTTCGCTGGTCGCCCATCGCGGCCGCGCCAGCCAGGTGGGCGAACGCAGCAGCAACACGCCCGATCCGGGCATCGTGGGCATCGCCACCATCCTTTACGACTGGTGCAAGCACTACGGCGTGGACTACACTCCGAAGGCTGCGGAGCTTGCCCGCTGATTCCCTTTGCGGAATCGCTTCAGGTTTTCCCGTTTCAACCGTTCCATGGAGAGGAATGACACATGAAGAAGTTCGTCAACGATCCGGCCAATTTCGTGCCGGAATTCATGTCCGGCGTGCTGGCGGCCAATGCCGACCTGCTTGAAGGCAATCTGGAATTCCAGATGATCAAGCGCAAGAATATCGACGCCAGCAAGGTTGCCATCGTGCAGGGTTCGGGTTCGGGTTCGGGGCATGAGCCTGCGCACGTCATGGCGGTTGGCCCCGGTATGCTGACTGCCGCCTGTCAGGGCCCGGTGTTCGCCGCGCCGCCGGTCGATGCCTGCTACGAAACCATCAAGGCCGCCGCAACCGATGCAGGCGTGCTGGTGCTGGTGAACAATTACCAGGGCGACCGCATGGCATGGGACATGGCCTGCGAAATGGCCGAGGCCGAAGGCATCAAGCTCAAGCAGTTCATCATCAATGATGACGTGGCGGTGCAGGATTCGCTCTACACCGTGGGCCGCCGCGGCGTTGCGGGCAATTTCTTCGTGATGAAGGCTGCCGGCGCCGCTGCCGAAGCGGGCGCGGATCTCGACGCGGTCTATGCCGTGGCGGAAAAGGTGAACGCCAATGTCCGCACCATGGGCGTGGCGCTGACCAGCTGCATCCCGCCGCAGAAGGGCGACACCATCTTCGACATCGGCGATGACGAAATGGAAGTGGGCGTGGGCATCCATGGCGAACCCGGCCGCGAGCGCACCAAGATCAAGCCCGCAGACGAGATCACCAAGCTGCTTTACGACGCGGTGCAGTCCGATCTGCCCTTCCAGTCGGGCGACCGGGTGGCGCTGATGGTCAATGGTCTGGGCGGCACCCCGCCGGCGGAACTCTATGTGGTCTACAACAAGGCCGCCAAGCTAGCCGCCGAAACCGGCCTGACCGTGGCGCGCAATTATGTGGGCGAATATTGCACCGCCATCGAAATGGCCGGCGTCTCGCTCACCATGCTCAAGCTGGATGACGAGCTGGAAAAGCTGCTCGCCGCCCCGGCTGAAACCGCCTGCCGCATCTTCTAAGCGCGCGGCTCACGCATAACGAAAAGGCCCGGCTCTCCCTATAGAGCCGGGCCTTTTTGCTGCACCTTTGCTGCGCGAAAAGAGGTTAGCGTCCGCCCACCCGCGCATCGGCAATATCGACCACCTTGGGCGCGCGCGCGAACAGCGCGGCATAGGGATCATCGCCGGTTTCCATCTGGTGCGGTTCGGTGCCTTCGCGCACCGTTGTGCGGCGCATATCGCGCTTCAGGTTCGCGTAATCGAATTCGCCGCCCTTGTGCATGGTGCACAAATTGTCCCAGATCACCATGTCGCCGGGATTCCATTTCACGCTGAAGATATATTGCGGCTGCGTGGCATGGGCGATCAAATCGGCAATCAGCTTGCGCCCTTCGGCCTTGTCCATGCCTTCGACATCCATCGTGTGCGCGGCAATGAACAGCGCCTTGCGCCCCGATCCGCGGTGGATATGCACCAGCGGGTGGCGCGCCTTGGGCCGCTCGTCAATTTCCTCCTCCGCAATCGCGGCGCCCGCCTGCTTGCGGCTCCACCACAGCGAATTGATGCCGATCTTGCCTTCGAGGAAGTCCTTCATTTCCTGCGGCAGATCGTCATAGGCTTGCCGGGTATCGGCAAACCAGGTCTCTCCGCCTTCGGCGGGCACCTGATGCGCCAGCAGCAGCGAATAGGAGGTGCGCTTTTCCATGAAAGCGCTGTCGGTGTGCCACAGCCGGTCGCCCTTGCGGTATTCGATCGCAGCCGGATCGCGCGTGATCTCGCCATCGACATTGAGGTTGCTGGCATCGAACAGTTCGCGGAACGGCAGGCGCATCTTCACGCCTTCGCGCGCAGGCACACGCTCCAGATAGCCGAAATTGCGGCTGAATTCGACGTGCTGTTCATCGGTCATGCCGGTATTGCGCCACACGGTAACGCCCCATGTGTTCATCGCATCGGTCACCTGCCGCACTTCCTGCGGGGTTAGCGGGCGGGTGAGGTCGAGGCCCGAACAGCTTGCCCCGAAGCGCGGCGTGATGGGATCAATATGCAAAGTCATCGGTTCTCTCTCCTTGTGTTTGCCTATACCATCGGCAAATCGGCAAGGCGAGAGAGAACGTTAGTATGCTAAGCATAGGAGAGCGGCGATGAAGCTTATTCTGGGACTTGCAGCGGGCAGCATGGCCTTGGCCGGATGCGCCACCACCGCCACAGATGGCGATATGTCCACCCACCTCCCTGCCGGGGAATGCGATGCCAGCGGCGTGCAGGGGCTGATCGGGCAAGTCGCCTCCGCCGAACTTGGCACCCGCCTGTTGCGGGAAACGGGAGCGCGCACCTTGCGCTGGGGCCCGCCGCGCAGCGCGATGACGATGGATTACCGCCCAGATCGCCTTACAGTATCCTATGACGACAATATGCTGATCGAGAGGATTTCCTGTGGCTGACACTGCCGATCCCGGCCCGCATGATGGCCGCCAGCGCATCCCGCCGCTGGGCGCGTTCGAGGAACAGGCCAAGTTCACCCGTGCCATCCGTGTGGGCGACCGAATCATCGTGGCGGGCAATATCGGGGTGGAGGAAGATGGCAGCATCAGCCCCGATGCCGGGCGGCAGGCGGAACGCTGTTTCGAACAGATCATCGACTATATCCAGCAACTGGGCGGCCGGTCGGACGATATCGTGCGCGTGCGGATGTTCGTGACCGATATTGCCGATGCCATGGCGGTGACCAATGCCTTTACCGCCGCCTGCGGCCATGCACGGCCCGCGGGCACGCTGGTGGCGATCAGTGCGCTGGCCGGCCCCGGCTTCAAGGTCGAGATCGAGGCCGAAGCCATCGTGGGCGCGGGGCAGTGAGGCGATTGACAGCAGGTTCTCTCGCCCTGGCTGGCCTTCTTGTGGCGGGTTGCGCACACTCCAGCGAAGGCAATAAATCCATATTCACCGGGCCAGCCAAGTTTTGCGGCTATGCGACGGTGATAGCCCTGAGAGAGGGCGAGACGATCACCCCGCAAGAAGGCGGCATCCACAGCGGACGCTATGTGTGGGATGGCGAATTTGGCCGTCTTGAGGTGCAAGAGATCGGCTGGGCAGCCGCGCCCGTAGAAGCACCGATGCAGGAACGGACCGCGGCTGGCATGATCCAGTTTGCAGAGCGCAAGGACGGTTTCCGCTTTGTGCAAATGATCTGGAATGGTGAGCATGGTGTAGCCAGTTTCATTTCTCCCCGCCGCTTTTCCCGGCAGCAGATCGACGCGGTTGGCCGCGTTACGCTGTTTAACGAGGGGCAGCGCCCACAGGATTGCGAATACAATTTCCTCTTCGGCGGATTTGACGCTTTCTGATGCCGCACACCTCGCCCGAAATCTTCACTAGCCGCGTGGACGCACTGGGCGTCATCACGCTGAGCCGCCCGCGCGCGCTGCATTCGCTGACCACGACCATGTGCGATGCAATGGGCGGGGCCTTGCGGCAATGGCAGGGCGATCCCTCCGTGGCGGCCGTGCTGATCGAGCACGCGCCCGGCACACGCGGATTTTGCGCGGGTGGCGATGTGGTGGCGGTTCGCGCTTCGGTGCTGGAGGACGGGGGCGAGAAGGCGCGGGCCTTTTTCCTGTCCGAATACCGCCTCAACCACCTGATCCACATCTACCCCAAGCCCGTAATCGCCTTCATGGACGGGGTAACGATGGGCGGCGGCGCGGGGATTGCCCTGCCCGCAGCCTTTCGCGTCGCCACCGAGAATACGCTTCTTGCCATGCCCGAAGGCGCGATTGGCCTGTTCCCCGATGCGGGCGCAGGGCATCATCTGGCGCAGCTTCCGGGGCATCTGGGCGCTTTCCTTGCGCTGACGGGCGCGCGGCTGGACGGGGCAGAGGCGATGTGGGCGGGCCTTGCCACGCATTATCTGGCGGCGGACGATCTGGCCGAGGCGAAGGAGGCCATCGCGCGCGAACCGCAGGCGGCGGGCGATATTCTGGCCGACCTGTCCAGCCCCCCTCCCTCTGCCCGGCTGGAGAAGAATGCGGAGCGGATCGACCGCCTGTTTGCCGCGCCCACGCTGGAAGCCATCCTTGCCGCGCTGGCGTCCGATCCATCCGACTGGGCGGCCAAGGAATACCGCGCGGTTGCTACCAAATGCCCCGCATCGGCCAAGGTGGCGCTGCGCCAGCTCGCCACGCCAACAGGCGATTTTGCCTCCGAAATGGCGCGCGAATACGCCATTGTCTGCCGCATGATCGCGCGGCCCGATTTTGCCGAAGGGGTGCGCGCCGTGCTGGTGGACAAGGACAACGCGCCTGCCTGGCAGCCGTCCGCCCCCGAACAGATGGACGCGGCCGCACTCGATGCGATCTTTGCCCCGCTGCCTGCGGATCAGGAATGGACGCCGGGACCACACGCCGGTTAAGCGGCGCAAGTTGAAACCCTGAAAGAAAATCTCATAAGGGTTAGCCCTTGCCATGGTGCAGTGCACAAGGCATTCCTTGCCGCGCTATGAAAAGCCTCACCCATCTCCAGCGGCTCGAAGCCGAAGCCATTCACATCATGCGCGAAGTCGTGGCCGAGGCGCAGAAGCCGGTCATGCTGTATTCGATCGGAAAGGACAGCGCGGTGATGCTGCACCTGGCGAAGAAGGCGTTCTACCCTTCGCCCCCGCCCTTCCCGCTGCTGCATGTGGATACCACGTGGAAGTTCAAGGACATGTATGCGCTGCGCGAAAAGAGTGCGCGCGATGCGGGCATGGAATTGCTGGTGCACCAGAACCCGGAAGCGAAGGAACTGGCCATCAACCCGTTCGATCACGGCCCGCTGCACACCGATATGTGGAAAACGCAAGGTCTGAAGCAGGCGCTCGACCTGTATGGCTTTGACGCGGCCTTTGGCGGCGCACGCCGGGACGAGGAAAAGTCCAGAGCCAAGGAACGCATCTTCTCCTTCCGCACCGCGAACCACGGCTGGGATCCCAAGAACCAGCGGCCCGAATTGTGGAACGTCTACAACACGCGCAAGGCCAAGGGCGAAAGCATCCGCGTCTTCCCCATCTCCAACTGGACCGAACTCGACATCTGGCAATATATCATGGCCGAGAATATCGAGATCGTGCCGCTCTATTTCTCCGCCCCGCGCCCGACGTACGAATATGAAGGCGGGCTGTTCATGGCCGATGATATCGAACGGCTGGAACGGGTGATGGGCAAGAAGCCCGATATCACCACCCGTTCGGTGCGGTTCCGCACGCTGGGCTGTTTCCCGCTGACGGGCGCTGTCGAAAGCACCGCCTCCACCCTCTCCGAAGTGGTGCAGGAAATGCTGCTCACCACCACCAGCGAACGCCAGGGCCGCGTGATCGACAAGGATGCAGGCGACGGATCGATGGAGAAGAAAAAGCAGGAAGGCTATTTCTGATGCCTGCGTTTCGCCTGAATGCGCGGCGGAAACGCGGTGCGGGATAGGCGCCAGCCGTGATCTCGCACCCACATAGCTGCATTTTTGTGCATATTCCCAAGACGGCGGGGCAAAGCGTGGAAAGCGTCTTCCTCGACCTGCAAGGCCTGTCGTGGGAGGAGCGGCGTCCGCTGCTGCTGTACCGCAACGACGATCCGGCGAAGGGGCCATCGGCCATCGCCCATTTGCTGGCCCGCGAATATGTTGCGCTGGGCCATATCGCGCAGCCGGAATATATCCGCTATTTCAAATTTGCCTTCGTCCGCAATCCGTGGGCGCGGCTGGTATCCGAATTCGAATACCGGGGCGAGAATCGCCGGATGGGGCTGGAAGCCTTTTTCGAGGATCGCCTTGCGCGGCTCGACAGCTATTCCGACAGGTCGCGCCACATCATCCCGCAGACCGATTACGTGACCGATGGCAACGGCCAGTACATCGTCGATTTCATCGGCCGGTTCGAAACGCTGGCGCAGGATTTCGCCACCGTCGCGCGCCACCTGAACCTGCCGAGCGAGGAGCTGCCTCACCGCAACAAGGCGGGCGAGGCGCTTGAGGCTGGCCTGCTGGACCGCCTGCTGGGCAGGGGCGCGGCACCGGCGGCAAAGCGTCCCTGGCGCGAATACTACACCTCCGCCTTGCGCGACCGGGTGGGCGATTATTACGCCGAGGACATCGCCCGCTTCGGCTATTCGTTCGACGGTGCGCCCAGTGCCGCGCCCATCATCTCCACCCCAATCTCCGAACCTGCGAGACAATCATGACCGCCACCGATCCTGCCTATGTCACCGATGCGCTGATTGCCGAGGATATCGACGCCTATCTGGCGCAGCATCAGAACAAGTCGCTGCTGCGCTTCATCACCTGCGGCAGCGTGGATGACGGCAAGAGCACGCTGATCGGGCGCTTGCTGTATGACAGCAAGATGATCTTCGAGGATCAGCTCGCCGCGCTGGAGGAAGACAGCAAGCGCGTGGGCACGCAAGGCGGCGAAATCGACTTTGCGCTGTTGGTCGATGGCCTGACGGCAGAGCGCGAGCAGGGCATCACCATCGATGTCGCCTACCGCTTCTTCAGCACCGAAAAGCGCAAATTCATCGTGGCCGATACGCCGGGCCACGAACAATATACGCGCAACATGGTGACGGGCGCGAGCACGGCGGACCTTGCCGTGATCCTGATCGATGCGCGCAAGGGCGTCCTGACGCAGACGCGCCGCCACAGTTTTCTGGCGCATCTGGTGGGCATCCGCCACATCGTGCTGGCGGTGAACAAGATGGATCTGGTGGGTTACGACCAGTCCACCTTCGAACATATCGTTGCCGATTACCGCAGCTTTGCGCAAAGCATCGGCATTACCGAATTCACTCCGATCCCGATTTCGGGCTTCAAGGGCGACAACATCACCACTGCGCCGTCGGAAAACACGCCGTGGTATTCCGGCCCCAGCTTGATCCATCATCTGGAAAGCGTGGAGGTGGACACCGCCGCCGCGCAAGGCCAGCCCTTCCGTATGCCGGTCCAGTGGGTGAACCGCCCCAATCTCGATTTCCGGGGCTTTTCGGGCCTCATCACCAGCGGCACGGTAAAGCCGGGCGATGCGGTGCGCATTGTCCCTTCGGGCAAGACCAGCACAGTCAAATCGGTCGTCACCATGGGCGGCGAACTGGATGAAGCCGTGACGGGCGAAGCGGTCACCATCTGCCTGACGGACGAGGTCGATTGCAGCCGCGGCAATGTGATCGCCGCCGCCGGCGATCCGCCGGAAAGCGCCGACCAGTTCGAAGCCAACATCATCTGGATGAGCGATGACGACCTGATCCCCGGCCGCGCCTATTGGCTGAAGCTGGCAACGCAGACCGTCAGCGCCACCATCGCCCAGCCGAAATATGAAATCGACGTCAATTCGATGGAGCATCTGGCCGCCAAGACGCTGAAGCTGAACGGCATCGGCGTGGCCGAAGTGACCACCGACAAGCCGATCGTGTTCGAGCCTTACGAAGCCAGCCGTTCGCTGGGCGGGTTCATCCTGATCGACAAGCTGACCAATGCAACCGTGGGCGCAGGCACGATCAATTTTGCCTTACGCCGCGCGCAGAACGTGCATTGGCAGGCGCTGGAAATCACCCGCGAACAGCACGCCGCGATGAAGAACCAGAAGCCCGCCGTGTTGTGGTTCACCGGCCTTTCGGGCAGCGGAAAATCGACCATTGCCAACATGGTCGAAAAGAAGCTGCATCGGATGAACCGGCACACCTTCCTGCTGGATGGCGACAATGTGCGCCATGGCCTCAACAAGGATCTGGGCTTTACCGAGGCGGACCGGATCGAGAATATCCGCCGCGTGGGCGAAGTCGCCAAGCTGATGGCGGATGCAGGCCTGATCGTGATCACCGCCTTCATCAGCCCGTTCCGCGCCGAACGCGAAATGGTGCGCGCCATGCTGCCCGAAGGCGAGTTCATCGAAGTCCATGTCGATACGCCGCTGGCCGTGGCCGAAGCGCGCGATGTGAAGGGGCTTTACCAGAAGGCGCGCGAAGGCAAGCTCAAGAACTTCACCGGGATCGACAGCCCCTATGAGGAGCCGGAAAGCCCCGAAATCCGCATCGACACCACCGCGATGACGGTGGAACAGGCGGCCGACCTGATTATCGACCGGCTGCTGGGTTGAGCGGCGTGACAGGAGCCCACATGACCGACGCCGACCTTGCCGCCCATCTGGCCGAAGTTGCGGGCCGCATCCTGCTCGAAGTGCGCGCCAGCGGAATGTTCGAGGGCAAGTCTCTGGGCAAGGCAGGCGATCAGACCGCCAACCAGTTCCTCGTTCACGCGCTGCGCCAGCAACGGCCCGATGATGGCCTGCTGTCCGAAGAAAGCAAGGATACCGAGGAACGCCTTGCCAAGAGCCGCGTCTGGATTGTCGATCCGGTCGACGGCACGCGCGAATATGGCGAGGAACGTGCCGACTGGGCCGTCCATGTGGGCCTGGCGATTGACGGCGTCGCCACCGTGGGCGCGGTTGCGCTGCCGGGCCTTGCCGGCGGCGTGGTGCTGCGCAGCGACCAGCCGCGCGCACTTGCCCCTGCCCCTGAACGCCCGCGCCTTGTCGTCAGCCGCACCCGCCCTGCCGCCGAAGCCGTGGCCGTGGCCGAAGCGCTGGGCGGCGAGCTGGTGGGCATGGGCAGCGCCGGGGCCAAGGCCATGGCCGTGGTGCTGGGCGATGCCGAAATCTATCTCCATTCGGGCGGACAATATGAATGGGACAGCTGCGCGCCCATCGCAGTTGCCGCCGCGCACGGCCTGCATTGCAGCCGCATTGATGGCAGCCCGATGCGCTACAACCAGCGCGATACCTGGTTGCCCGATCTGCTGATCTGCCGGCCCGAATGGGCCGAGCCCGTGCTGGCGCATCTGCGCGCCATGGGCATCGGGGCGGATAGCTGATCCGCCCCTACGGCCTGATTACAGCCAGTTCCACGGCCCCGTGATTGCCAGCGTGCGCGTGGGCGCATAGGCGTTGACGAACAGCACCCGCCCATCGGGCGAGAAGCAGGCGCCGGCCAGTTCGGTCTCCATCGTCAACCGCGCCAAAGCATAGGCCCGGCCATCGCGGGTGATGCCGCGGATGTGGTTGATGGCATCACCGGACTGGTCTTCGCACACGATCAGCTCACCATCGGGTGCAATGGTCATATTGTCGCCATAGCTGTATTCGGCCTTGGCCGGGCTTTCGTAAAACAGGTCAAGCACATCGGCGCCATGCAGCGATGGGCGCAGGCGGAAGATCTGCCCTTCGCGCGCCACGCCGCCACTGGTGGCGGTGAAGTAGAATTCGCCATCCCCCATCCAGATACCTTCGCCGCGCGCGAACAGCGTGCAGCCGAGCGCGGCACCGCGTTTGCGCAGATCGTCCTCAGGCGCTTCCACATTGTCGAGAGTGATCCAGCGTCCCGTCACCATCTGGCCGGGGCGGATCGCCACGCTATCCCAGTTGCGCGTGTCGGCAATTCCATCCAGCGCCAGCGCCTGCAAGGTGCCGCCTTCGGCCAACTGTCCGGGTATGCGCGGGATGAAACGGTAGAGCAGGCTGTCGGGCCGGTCTTCGGTTTCGTACACGATGCCGCTGGCCGGATCGACGCAGGCCGCCTCGTGATTGAAGCGGCCCATCGCGGTCAGCGCAGGCGGGTTCACCTGTGTTTCCGCATTGGCGGGCACCTCGAACACCCAACCGTGATCCTTGTTGGCGACCCGCCCGTCGGCCTTGGTCACATCCTCCTCGCAAGTCAGCCAGCTGCCCCACGGCGTGATACCGCCCGCGCAATTGCGGATCGTGCCCGCCAGGCTGCGGTATTGCCGCTTCACCGCCAGCGTGGCGGCATCCAGCACCACGGTGGTGGTGCCGCCGGCCAGCGGCACAAGGCTGCGCGCGACCGTGTCGAAAGCCGGGCCGCTGGCCCCGCCGGAATCGTGGTTGGCGCCAAGTTCGTGATTGCGCACCAGCGCCCATTCGCCGTTGCCAAGGTCAAAACAGCCCATGCCATCGGCCCGGTCGGGCACGGTGCCGCCATCGGTCATCGCATCGCCCAGCGCGGATACCACGCGGTAGGAGAAGCCCCGCGGCAGATCGAGCATTCCGGCCGGATCGGGCACCAGCGCGCCATAGCCCTCGCCCGCCGGAAGCGCGGCCAGCGCGGGGCCGCCGCGCGTGGCACAGGCCGATGCGGCCAGCGCGGCAAAGGCGCTGCCCGTGGCACGAAGGAACTGGCGGCGATCAGCGGACATGGGGCTCTCCATCGGTGGGTTCAGCTGCGCGCTAGGCAAGCAGTGCGACAGATTTATGTCGCCATTGCGCTGCCTTGCAAGTTTGTCGATACCGGGCCAAAGGCCTGAGAGAGGAACACCATGAAATCGTGTCACATTGTCCTTGCCGCCACAGTGCTTGCTTTTGGCCCAGTCCCGGTAATGGCGCAGGATGCAAACGCTGCCGCCTCGTCGTTCCTGCGCGCCGCCGACACGCGCGGCACGCCCGATGAACGCGCAGGCATCATGCTGGCGCAGATGACGCAGGACGAAAAGCTGACCCTGCTGATGGGCTTTTTCGGGGAGGATTTCGCGCCGGCAAACTATGCCCGTGTGCCAGAGGCCCGCGCCGGTTCGGCCGGGTATGTGCCCGGCATCCCGCGCCTGGGCATTCCGCCGCAATGGCAGGCCGATGCCGGGATCGGCGTTGCCACGCAGGGCGGCGCGGCGAACAAGCGGGCGCGCACCGCGTTGCCATCGGGCCTTGCCACTGCCGCCAGCTGGGACGTGGATGCCGCCTTTGCCGCTGGTGCGATGATCGGCAGCGAAGCGCGCGCGGATGGCTTCAATGTGTTGCTGGCGGGCAGCGTCAACCTGATCCGCGAGCCGCGCGGCGGGCGCAATTTCGAATATGCGGGGGAGGATCCCTTGCTGGCAGGCGTGATGGTGGGCCGCCAGATTGCCGGGATTCAATCGAACAACATCATCTCCACCTCCAAGCATTTTGCCGTGAACGCGCAGGAGACAGACCGGGGCGCGGGCAATTCAGTTGTGGACGAGGCAGCTCTGCGCATGGCGGATCTGCTCGCCTTCCAGATCGCGCACGAGGTGGGCCAGCCGGGATCGGTGATGTGCGCCTATAACCGGGTAAACGGGCCCTATTCGTGCGAGCATCCTTTCCTGCTGACGCAGGTGCTGCGGAACGAATGGGGCTGGCCGGGCTATGTCCTATCCGATTGGGGCGCGGTGCATTCGACCGCGCCCAGCATCCTCGCCGGGCTGGATCAGGAATCGGGCTTTGGCCTGCAAACCGATGCGTGGCTGCGCGCGGACCGCGTTCAGGCCGCTTTGGAAGCGGGCGAAATCCGCCAAGCGCATATCGACACCGCCGTGCGCCGCATCCTGCGCACCATGTTCGCGCACGGGCTGGTCGATCACCCGGTGGCAGAGGGGCAGGCCATCGACTTTGCCGCGAACCGGGCCGTGTCACAGGCGGCGGCGGAAGGCGGCATTGTGCTGCTCAAGAACGAGCGCGGCCTGCTGCCCCTTGCGGCCACCGCGCGGCGCATCGTGGTGATTGGCGGCCATGCCGACCGGGGCGTGCTGTCGGGCGGCGGGTCGAGCCAGGTCTATCCCGGCGATGGCCCCGATGGCGGCAATGCCGTGCCGGGGCTGGAGCCGCGCACGTGGCCCGGCCCGGTGGTCTACTACCCGTCCAGCCCGCTGGAGGAACTGCGCGCGCTGCTTCCGCAAGCCGACATCACCTTTCACGACGGGCGCGATCACGAAGGCGCGGCGGCTGCCGCCAACGCGGCCGATCTTGCCATCGTGTTCGCCACCCAATGGGCCAGCGAAAGCATCGATGTGCCGCTGCACGTCGAAGATGACACGCTGGTGGAATCGGTGGCAATGAACCAGCGCAACACCGTGGTGGTGCTGCAAACCGGCGGGCCGGTGCTGATGCCGTGGGAGGCGCGCGTTCCGGCGATTGTGCAGACCTGGTATCCGGGGCGCAATGGCGGCGCGGCGATTGCGCGCGTGCTGACCGGCGCGGTCAACCCGTCAGGCCACCTTCCTGTCACCTTCCCGCGCAGTCTTGCGCAATTGCCGCAGCCGGGCGAACCGCAGCCGGGCGATGTCGTCTATGCCGAAGGCGCCGCAGTGGGTTACAAGTGGTTCGACGCACAGGGGCACGACCCGCTTTTCCCCTTTGGTCACGGGCTGTCCTATACCAGCTTCGCCATGCGCGATCTGGCGGTGGAGCCGCGCGGCGAAGGGCTGGTCGCGCGCTTCACGCTGACCAATACGGGGCCGCGCGCCGGCGCGGATGTGGCGCAGATCTATGTCAGCGGGCCAAACTGGGAAGCGCCGCAGCGCCTGGGCGGCTTTGCCAAGGCGACGCTGGAACCGGGTGAGACCCGCGCGCTGGAAGTCGCAGTCGATCCGCGCCTGCTGGCCGTGTGGGATGCCGCCAATCCGGGCTGGAGCCGTGCAGCCGGCCGTTACACCGTCAGCCTTGGCGAAAACGCGCGGGTGATGGCGGACAGCGTGGAAATCACCCTGCCCGCCAGCCATTTGCCGCCGCATTGGAAGCCGTAGCGGGGTTATTCCAACCCCAGCGCGGCCACCACATCGGCCCAGCTCACCAGCTTGAAGTTCTGCGCGGCAGGCGCGTTCCGGCCGTCCTGCGCCACGAACAACCCTTGCGGATACAGCGGCCCGAAATCGCCCAGTGCCAGATCAATGCCGTCGGTCTCCTCGGTCGCGCCGAATTGCCCGGCAGCGATGCGGAACCGTCCCACCGGCGCCATATCGGGCAGGCGGAACACGGCATAGGCGTTGTCGCCCTGACTGGACGCAACCAGATAGCCGCCATCCGTGCTCATCGGCGCCAGCGCCAGCCCTTCAAGATCGGCCACCAGATAGCGGTTGTCGATCGGCGCGACCAGATCGCCCGTGCTGGCATCGGCGGCAAAGCGCCACAACCCGCCCACTTCCTCGCCCACATACAGCGTGCCGTTGCGGTTATCGACCACGCAGCCTTCGGGCTGGGTCGCCACGGTCAGCACGCGTTCCATCCTAAAGGCCGGTTCAGCGCCCGACAGGTCGATGCGCACTTCATGCGTGCGCCCTTCCTTCAGCACCGAATAGGCGCGCAGCACGCCGTCCCGGTAGCCGAGGCACAGGCCATAGCCCTCACCTGCACCTCCCGGCCCGGTGCCAAGAGGCTCCAGCACGGCAGTCTGGGTGTTCAGGCGATAGACCTGCAAGGCCGCATTCAGCAGATCATTGCGGTCGCTCGCCACCACGATCACGCCGTGATCGGCCGTAGCAACCAGATCGACATTATTGACCCGGCCGCTGTCCACGAAACTGCGCCGCGCGCCGTCCAGCCCATAGACATAGAGGCCCGCCTTCTTGTCGGTGGCGACGATCAGGCTCGCGGCCGGATCGGCAGCGTTGCGCCAGATCGCCGGATCATCCGCGGCATCCTCGTTGGCCGTGCCCACCGGCACCGTCTCGCCCAGCGCATAGACGGCAACCGGCGGCAGGCCCTGCGGGGCAGCGGTGCAGGCGGCGAGGGCCAAGGCCCCCGCCGTCGCACTTGCGAAACGCACAAACCGCATCAGAATGTCACCCGCACGCCGCCCGAATAGCGGCGACCAAAGCGTTCATACTCGATCGTATAGATATCGGTGAACGGCGTCGGCGTGCCCGTGGCGGTCAGCAGATTGCCCGGTTCGGAGAAGCGACGGCCCGGCTTGTTGAGCAGGTTCGACGCATCGAAGTAGATTTCGAAGTTCTGGGTGATGGCATAGCGCGCCGAGAAGTCCATCTCGTCGTCCTTGTCCCAATAGGTATCGCCCGCATCCGCCAGATCATCGGCAATGCCATCCAGCCAGGCGCTGCGACGCTGGTATTGCAGGCGCAGCGAGAGGCCATACTTCTCGTAATAGCCGCCCACATTATAGACGACATCCGAGGTGCCCGGCAGGCGCACGCGGCGCGCCGGGACAAGGCCGATCGCCGGCTTGGTCACAGCGCTGTCGTTCAGCGTGATATTGGCGGACACGCCAAAGCCGCCCATCCATTCGGGCAGGCCCAGATCGGCCGTCCACGGTTCGATCTGCAGCTGCGCGGCAGCTTCGACGCCGTAGATGCGGCCAGAACCGCCATTGGTGATGCCGCTGAAGACATAGCCCGACCGGTCGACGCCGTTGCTGTTCAGCGCATCGGAACCGAAGGTGCGGCGCTGGGTGTAGAGCACATCAGACACATTGCGGTAGAACGCACCCACCATCAGGTAGCCCTGCGGGCGGACATACCATTCCAGATAGGCATCCAGACCCCACGACCGTTCCGGATTGACCGCCGGATTGCCGCCGGAAATCGTCTCGTTCGCATCGTTCACGGTCACATTGGGGCGCAGCACATCGTAATCGGCACGCGCGGCGCCGGTGGTGTAGCCCACGCGCAGGCGCTTGGTATCGTCCACATCCACATTCACGTGCAGGCTGGGGAACACCATCGTCTTGTCGCTGGTGGCGGTAATCGTCTGGTTGACGCCGGCGATCACGCCTTCGGCAATACCGCGATTGGTCAGATGTTCGACACGCGCACCGCCCAGAATGCTGCCCCAGTCATACCGCAGCGTGCCCATGAGATAGGCGGCATAGACCTGCTCGCGCACATCATACAGATTGCCGGTGACAGGCGTGAAGTTGAAATTGGCGCGCGCCGCATCGCTGGCCGCCTGCATCGCGTCAATATCGAAGTAACGGAAGGTGTATCCCATCGGCAGCTTGCCCTGGAAGGGCAGGTCGATCGAAAAATCGTTGTAATTGGTGGGCAGACCGACCGCCGTATACTGGGCGCCTTGTGTCAACAGGATCTCCGCCTCGTCCGCGCGCTTGGTGCGCTGGTCGAACTGCGCGCCGATCTGGATCGTGGCATCGCCGCCCAGCAGCGCGGTATCATGCGCCAGCATGACGCGCGCGGTATAGGCATCGGTCGTGTCGATCGCGTCGAGCACGCGGAACTGACCCAGCGGCTTGGTGAAGGTGTCGATCTCGGTCACCGCCGTGCCCGCCTGGTAGCGGGTCGGGCTGGACAGTTGCACCGTGGTGAACAGCTGCGGGGTGTTGAAGAAGGGATCGCGGAAATCATAGCGCACGGTGGGGCGCAGGGTGCGCGTGGACGGGCTGTTCCAGCGGGCCTCGCCGGTCACCGAACGGTCGTCCTTGCTCTGCGTGTAATTGCCCAGCCACGCAAAGCGCCAGTCATCGGCAATATCATGTGTGCCCTCGATCGTGTTGGTGAAGATCGACTGGCGGAAGGCGCGCAGCGTGGAACGCTGGTTGATGTCGATACCATAGACCGTGCCCACCAGCGGCGTGTTGCCGATGCAGACATCGGCATAGCCGGTTGTGGTGGGGCTGGTGTTCACCGTGGTGGCACAGGGGGCCGAGCTGTTCGACAGGTCGCTCTGGCGGTCATCAAGGTCGAAGATGTAATTGTCGCGCGCCTCGTCATCGGTGAAGATGGTATAGACCGAACGCAGCGAGATCTGGTGATCGGGCGTCGGGCGCCAGTCAGCGCGGCCCGACAGCGACCAGTTGCGGCGCGTCAGACGATACAGCTTGTTCTCGGTCTCGCGCGCCCAGAAGCGGGTTTGGTTGCCGGGGCGCTGATCCTGCGACACGCGCTCCCAGTCGATCTCGAAATTGTCGGTGATCATGTTGCGCTCGTAGAAGCTGCCCGACACCAGCAGGCCGAACTCACCCGCGCCGGTTTCGACCCGGTCGGAAACAACCAGCGAGCCTTCATATTCATTACGGTTGCCAAGGCCCACGATCCCGGCACCCGCCTTGCCCGCGATGCGCAGGCCGCTGTAATCAAAGGCCGAACGCGTCACCACATTGACATTGCCCGCAACCGTTTCGCCCGGCATATCGGGCGTCACCGCCTTGGACACCACGATCAGCGACGCAATTGCCGACGGGATCGAATCAAAGCGTGCGTCGCGGCCTTCGGGGCTGACGATGTTGATCCCGTCAAAGCTCAGCGTCGTCCAGTAATTGGGCGCGCCGCGCAGGGAGATGTAGCGGGCCTGGCCCTGGTCGCGCTCCACCGCAACGCCCGGAAGACGGCCGGCGGCCTGCGCGATATTCTGGTCGGGCAGGCGGCCCACACCGTCCGCGGCCGCCACGGTGACAAGCGAATCCGAGGCGCGCTGCACGGCAAGCGCAGCGGCTTCCGATTCGGCAATCGGGCGCGATCCGGTGACGATGATCCGGTCATCGGGCGTGTCGCTGGAAGCCTGGGCCTGAGCCA
Source organism: Alteraurantiacibacter palmitatis (assembly GCF_037154115.1). NCBI lineage: Bacteria > Pseudomonadati > Pseudomonadota > Alphaproteobacteria > Sphingomonadales > Erythrobacteraceae > Alteraurantiacibacter > Alteraurantiacibacter palmitatis. The sequence continues at coordinate 84,516 of NZ_JBANRO010000005.1, forward strand.
CGGAGGGCAGGGCCAGACCGCAGGCGATAGCGGCGAAGGAAGCGGTGCGGAGAAAGGCAGTATGAGCCATTGGAAAATGTCCATCCCAAGTTGAAACTGCGGCGCGGATGGGCGCGGCCTGTTGCAGGGAATGGTCACATTTGTTGCAATTCGCGGACACGCAGGGTGTGTTGCAATGCAGCAACAATGCCGTTCGTCGCCGGTTGATGGCAGTACACGAAGCTACGCAGGGATGCTTCGGGTTGCAATCGCCCCTCGCGCCAGGCGCAAAGGCAAAAAGCCCCGCCGGAAAGGCGAGGCTCTTTGAAGTTCGATATGGTTGCGGGGGTAGGATTTGAACCTACGACCTTCAGGTTATGAGCCTGACGAGCTACCGGGCTGCTCCACCCCGCGTCACCGATATGGGCGCCCGCGGCACACGGCCGCAAGAGACGCCAAAAGGGCCATCCCACGAGGGGACAGCCCTTTGACTGTGAATGGGTTTTGAACCTTGCCTGCACACGCCGGCTACAATGCCTGGCGACGTCCTACTCTTCCAACGCTTGAGCGTTAGTACCATCGGCGCTGCCTGGTTTCACGGCCGAGTTCGAGATGGGATCGGGTGGGTCACAGGCGCCATGATCACCAAGCAATGAAGCCGGCGTGACGGGACAAGGGTTTAAATCGATGCACCCTGTTAAGGGATTTGGTGTTGAGGCATCATCGGGCTTGAGACATCCTCCACAATGCAAGGCCACAGGCCTGACATCGATGGTGGGATCAACAAGCGCGAACAGAACTATTAGGACCGGTTAGCTCCATACATTACTGCACTTCCACACCCGGCCTATCAACGTGATGGTCTATCACGGTTCGATGATTGCTTATCTTGAGGGAGGCTTCCCGCTTAGATGCTTTCAGCGGTTATCCCGTCCATACATAGCTACCCTGCTGCACTCCTGGCGGAATGACAGGTACACCAGAGGTATGTTCACCCCGGTCCTCTCGTACTAGGGGCAACTCCTCTCAACAATCGACGCCCACGGCAGATAGGGACCAAACTGTCTCGCGACGTTCTGAACCCAGCTCACGTACCACTTTAATTGGCGAACAGCCAAACCCTTGGGACCTGCTCCAGCCCCAGGATGTGATGAGCCGACATCGAGGTGCCAAACACTGCCGTCGATATGAGCTCTTGGGCAGTATCAGCCTGTTATCCCCGGCGTACCTTTTATCCGTTGAGCGATGGCCCTTCCACGAGGGACCACCGGATCACTATGACCGACTTTCGTCTCTGCTCGACTCGTCAGTCTCGCAGTCAGGCAGGCTTATGCCATTGCACTCTAACAGCCGGTTTCCAACCGGCCTGAGCCTACCATCGCGCGCCTCCGTTACTCTTTAGGAGGCGACCGCCCCAGTCAAACTACCCGCCACAGAGGGTCCCTACACCGGCTAACGGTGCGAGGTTAGACATCAGAAAACAGCAGGGTGGTATTTCACCTATGGCTCCCCTTGAGCTGGCGCCCAAGATTCAAAGCCTCCCACCTATGCTACACAACTCTTTCCTAATGCCACTCTGAAGCTGCAGTAAAGGTGCACGGGGTCTTTCCGTCTAACCGCGGGTATCCCGCATCTTCACGGGAAATTCAATTTCGCTGAGCATATCCTGGAGACAGTGGGGAAGTCGTTACGCCATTCGTGCAGGTCGGAACTTACCCGACAAGGAATTTCGCTACCTTAGGACCGTTATAGTTACGGCCGCCGTTTACTCGGGCTTCAATTCGGAGCTTGCACTCCTCCTCTTAACCTTCGAGCACCGGGCAGGCGTCACACCCTATACGTCGTCTTGAAGCCGACTTAGCAGAGTGCTGTGTTTTTGCTAAACAGTCGCTACCCCCTGGCCTGTGCCCCCTGACAAAGCTTGCGCTAAGCCAGGGCCTCCTTCTTCCGAAGGTACGGAGGCAATTTGCCGAGTTCCTTCAGGATACTTCACTCAAGCGCCTTGGTATACTCTACCTGACCACCTGTGTCGGTTTCGGGTACGGTCTATACGGTGGGGCTATTTCCTGGAACAACTTGGCTGCCGAACCAATCCGATAAGGATCGACAACTTCCATCATCCGTCACACACCACCAGGCCCACGAATATTAACGTGGTTCCCATCGACTACCCCCTTCGGGCTCGTCTTAGGGGCCGGCTCACCCTGCGCCGATTAGCGTTGCGCAGGAACCCTTGGTCTTTCGGCGAGAGGGCATCTCACCCTCTTTGTCGCTACTCATGTCAGCATTCGCACTTCCGATACGTCCACGGTCGGTTACCCTCCCGCTTCACTCGCTTACGGAACGCTCCGCTACCGCTCAGTCCGAAGACTGAACCCTAAGCTTCGGTGCATCACTTTAGCCCCGTTACATCTTCGCCGCAGGAACCCTTATTTAGACCAGTGAGCTGTTACGCTTTCTTTAAAGGATGGCTGCTTCTAAGCCAACCTCCTGGTTGTTTTGGGATTCCCACATGCTTTCCCACTTAGTGATGACTTGGGGACCTTAGCTGTAGGTTAGGGCTGTTTCCCTTTTGACGACGGACCTTAGCACCCGCCGTCTGTCTGCCGGATAAGACTCGTTGGTATTCGGAGTTTGGTTAGAGTTGGTAGATCTCGCGACCCCCGCATCCATCCAGTGCTCTACCCCCAACGGCATACATCCGACGCACTACCTCAATAGTTTTCGCGGAGAACCAGCTATTTCCCGGCTTGATTGGCCTTTCACCCCTAAACACAGCTCATCCGAGAATTTTTCAACATTCACCGGTTCGGTCCTCCAGTGCGTGTTACCGCACCTTCAACCTGGCCATGCCTAGATCGCCGGGGTTCGGGTCTAATTCATCGAACTCAGTCGCCCTATTCAGACTCGCTTTCGCTACGCCTACACCTAACGGCTTAAGCTTGCTCGATAAATTAAGTCACTGACCCATTATGCAAGAGGTACGCTGTCACCCCCTATGGGGCTCCAACTGATTGTAAGCATTCGGTTTCAGGTACTGTTTCACTCCCCTAATCGGGGTGCTTTTCACCTTTCCCTCACGGTACTTGTTCGCTATCGGTCATGTACGAGTATTTAGGCTTGGAGGGTGGTCCCCCCATGTTCAGACAGGATTTCACGTGTCCCGCCCTACTCGAGTCTCATCTCATCACTTTCGCATACGGGGCTGTCACCCGCTATGGCCACTCTTTCCAAAGTGTTCTGCTAGTTGAAAGATGAGCACTGGCCTGGTCCCGGTTCGCTCGCCACTACTACGGGAATCTCTGTTGATGTCTTTTCCTCCAGGTACTGAGATGTTTCAGTTCCCCGGGTTCGCTTCACCAAACCTATTTTATTCAGTCTGGTGATACCTTATCCACCTCTTCTGCATTCCCCGAAGGAAACACAGAGGAAATGGTGAAGGTGGGTTTCCCCATTCGGAAATCGCCGGATCGAAGCTTGCTCACAGCTCCCCGACGCTTATCGCAGCGTGCCACGTCCTTCATCGCCTGTACATGCCAAGGCATCCACCAAATGCTCTTACCTCACGCTTGAGATCCACACCATCAACGACAAGCCTGCATAACGCTTGATCGCCTTGCGATGGCATGGAGGATTATCTCAGCCAGATAATACATCTATTAGTGTCGCATACACACCAGTGACCCGAAGATCACCGGAGAGCATATGCTCCACGGCATCGATTTAAAAACCCATTCACAATGTCAAAGACGCACGGGGCAAATCCCCGCGACTTACCGGCCGAGGCCGGATCTGATTTCTTCATCCCTGGAGGTTGATTGGCAGCGCCGCGTATAATCGCGCGCCAGCCGCTTTTGGCTAGACCGTTGTGGCCTGGTGGAGCCTATCGGGATCGAACCGATGACCTGATGCTTGCAAAGCAACCGCTCTCCCAGCTGAGCTAAGGCCCCGTAACACCAGACCGCAAAATGGCAGTGGTGGGCCGAGCAGGACTCGAACCTGCGACCTTACGCTTATCAGGCGTACGCTCTAACCACCTGAGCTACCGGCCCCCGCCAAACCGCACAGGCCCCATGGGCCGATGGCGGCGCGAGCCTGCGCAGGCTAAAACACCGCAAGCGGTGTTTATCTCCAGTGATGAAGGGACATGAGGACGACGGCATGTTCTTTGGAACACGCGAAGCTCTTCCGACGGCTAGCGTCGGCGCTTTCGAATGTATCCTTAGAAAGGAGGTGATCCAGCCGCAGGTTCCCCTACGGCTACCTTGTTACGACTTCACCCCAGTCGCTGATCCCACCGTGGCTGGCTGCCTCCTAAAAGGTTAGCGCACCATCTTCGGGTGAAACCAACTCCCATGGCGTGACGGGCGGTGTGTACAAGGCCTGGGAACGTATTCACCGCGGCATGCTGATCCGCGATTACTAGCGATTCCGCCTTCATGCCCTCGAGTTGCAGAGGACAATCCGAACTGAGACATCTTTTGGAGATTAGCGCATCCTTGCGGAATAGCTGCCCACTGTAGATGCCATTGTAGCACGTGTGTAGCCCAGCGTGTAAGGGCCATGAGGACTTGACGTCATCCCCACCTTCCTCCGGCTTATCACCGGCGGTTTCCTTAGAGTTCCCAACTGAATGATGGCAACTAAGGACGAGGGTTGCGCTCGTTGCGGGACTTAACCCAACATCTCACGACACGAGCTGACGACAGCCATGCAGCACCTGTCACCGATCCAGCCGAACTGAAGAAAAGCATCTCTGCTATTCGCGATCGGGATGTCAAACGCTGGTAAGGTTCTGCGCGTTGCTTCGAATTAAACCACATGCTCCACCGCTTGTGCAGGCCCCCGTCAATTCCTTTGAGTTTTAATCTTGCGACCGTACTCCCCAGGCGGATAACTTAATGCGTTAGCTGCGCCACCCAAGTTCTGTGAACCCGGACAGCTAGTTATCATCGTTTACGGCGTGGACTACCAGGGTATCTAATCCTGTTTGCTCCCCACGCTTTCGCACCTCAGCGTCAATACCTGTCCAGTGAGTCGCCTTCGCCACTGGTGTTCTTCCGAATATCTACGAATTTCACCTCTACACTCGGAATTCCACTCACCTCTCCAGGATTCTAGCAATCTAGTTTCAAAGGCAGTTCCGGGGTTGAGCCCCGGGCTTTCACCTCTGACTTGAATCGCCGCCTACGTGCGCTTTACGCCCAGTATTTCCGAACAACGCTAGCCCCCTCCGTATTACCGCGGCTGCTGGCACGGAGTTAGCCGGGGCTTATTCTCCCGATACTGTCATTATCATCTCGGGTAAAAGAGCTTTACAACCCTAAGGCCTTCATCACTCACGCGGCATTGCTGGATCAGGCTTTCGCCCATTGTCCAATATTCCCCACTGCTGCCTCCCGTAGGAGTCTGGGCCGTGTCTCAGTCCCAGTGTGGCTGATCATCCTCTAAGACCAGCTAAGGATCGTCGCCTTGGTGAGCCTTTACCCCACCAACTAGCTAATCCTACGCGGGCCCATCCAAAGGCGATAAATCTTTGGTCCGAAGACATTATCCGGTATTAGCAGTCATTTCTAACTGTTATTCCGAACCTAAGGGCAGGTTCCCACGCGTTACGCACCCGTGCGCCACTAACCCCGAAGGGTTCGTTCGACTTGCATGTGTTAGGCATGCCGCCAGCGTTCGTTCTGAGCCAGGATCAAACTCTCAAGTTTGATTCACATACCAACCAGGCACGATCCGGAGATCGCCAACCTGACGGGCATGAGCTTCAAGGAGCCGATACCTGCACTGTCAAACGTAATGGATACGAGAGACATGCATCATCACAACGCCCACGTGGTGTGAGCGAAGGATGTGGCAATCGGCTTGATTTAAACTAGTACCCGGAGCCTTGAGACCCCCGGAACCAGGCGCCGTCGCCCACATGTCCCTTCATCAAAAATCGACAATGTCAAAGAGCCACCGACAGAATGAAGCGGACAGTGATCGTTCCCCGATTTTCGCTACCGGGGGACTGGCTGTCCGATCTATGTTGGCGACCGGTCGGTGGGAGGCGGTGAAGCCGTCGTCCCGTCCGGTGAGAGGCCATATATGGATGGGGTTGAGTCGGGTCAACGCCTTTTTGCAATTTTCTTACATTCTGTTGGAAAATGACCTGAAACCAATGTGTTATTGGCCGACTTTTCAGATCATCCCGGCAAGCGGCCCTTATGGCAGGGGCTGTCTGAACCCCGGCTTTACCCCCTTTCCTACCCTGCACCCGACGCCGAATTTACGCCTTAGCCAAGGCGTAAATCCCACGTAACTTTCGCAGCGTGCGGCAGACCGAATCTGATTCTCCTGAAACAGGGAATCGGATTCGCGGTGTCTGGCGAATCCGATCAATCGGGCGATTCCCCCTCCGTGCCCCTGGCATTGACCCGATCTTTACGGCCCTGCGTTATCGCGCCCCCTTAAGAAGGAGCAGTCTGGCAGATCATGGTGGCCCAAACCCCGACAAGCGATTCCCTCCCCGCGCTGAGCGTGGCGATGAGCGTCTATAATGGCGAGCGCTTCCTGGCCGAGGCTGTGACAAGCATTTTGGCGCAGAGCTTTGCCGATTACGAATTCCTGATTCTGGATGACGGCTCGACCGATGCCACGCCGCAGATCATTGCCGATTACGCGAGCCGCGATTCGCGCATCCGCCCCATCATCCGCGAGAACAGGGGGCTGGTCGCCAGCCTGAACCAGCTGCTGGACGAAGCGCGCGCCCCGATCATCGCGCGCATGGATGCCGATGACATCGCCCTGCCCGATCGCTTCGAAAAGCAGATGGCCTTCCTTGCCGCCCATCCCGACCATGGCGTGGTGGGCAGCTGGAGCCGCGACATGGCCGAGGATGGCGGCCCCTATGTCACCATGGGCCACGATCACCCGGTCACGCATGACGAGTTCCTGCACAATATCCGCCACGGCGGGCCGCTGCTGTGCCATCCGGCGGTGATGTATCGCCGCGATATCGTGCGGGCGCAGGGCGGATACCATGCCGCCTTCCGCCATTGCGAGGATCTGGACCTGTGGCTGCGGCTCGCCTCGGTGACCCGGATGGCGAATCTGCCCGAGCGGCTGATTCGCTACCGCCACTATGCCGGCCAGGTGTCCAAGCGGCACGCGACCGAACAGCAGGTGGGCGCGGCGATCGCCTATGAAGCGTGGCGCGTGCGCGATGCGGGCAAGCCCGATCCCACCGCCAATCTCACCGTTCTGCCACCGATTGACGAGCTGGACGCCTTCTTTGGAGAAGCCGGCGTGGCCGCGCGCGTGCGTGCCGCCGTGGCGCACGGCATCATGCACTCGCCGGTCGCTTTGCGCGATGACGGGTTCGAGATCATGCTCGACCATGTGCGCGGCGGCGGGAATCAGGCCGGGCTGTGGCGCACGGTGGCGCGGCTCGCCAAGCTGGGCGAGCCGGGGCGCGCGCTGCGCTTGGCTGCCGCTCTGGCGACAAGCTGACAGCGCCGGCAATGACCGATCCCGCCCCTCCTCCTCCTGCGGCGAGCCCCGCCGCGCGCGAACCCGCCGCGATGAGCGTGCGGGCTGCCGCCGTGTGGGCGATGGCGGGGCAATACGGCTCCTTTGCGATCCAGTTCGTCACCTCGGTCATCATCAGCCGCTATTTCCTCGCGCCGGACGAGGTGGGCTTGTTCTCCATCGCGCTGGCTGCCGCAATGCTGGTGGCGGTGCTCCAGGATTTTGGCCTCTCCCGCTATATCTCCGGCCTGCCCGACCTGACGCCTGAGGAAGTGAATCGCTGTTCGAGCGTCGCCTTCCTCTTTTCGTTGCTGGTCACCGCGATCATCGCCGCGCTGGCTTACCCATTGGCGGCGTTCTACCGGATGGAAGCGCTGGCCCCGCTGCTGCTGATTATTGCCGGATCATACCTTTTCCTGCCGCTGTCGGTGGTGCCGCTGGCGTTGATGGCGCGGCGGATGCGGTTTGGGGGGCATTTTGCGGTGACGGTGGGCGGGGCAAGTGTGCACGCCGCTGTCGCGCTGAGCCTTGCGTGGGTGGGCTTTTCCTCCTTCGCGCTCGCCTGGGCCGTGCTGGCCACGGGCCTTGCGCGCGGGCTGATCGCACAGGTGCTGCAACCGGCCAAGACCTTCCCGCTGCGGCTCGACGGGCTGCGGCCTGTCCTGTCTTTCGGAGGCAAGGCCTCGGCGCTGTATCTCACCGGCGCGCTCGGCTCGCGTTCGCCCGACCTGATCGTGGGGCGGCTGGTCGATCTGTTTGCCGTGGGCCTTTTCAGCCGCGCGACCAGCCTTGCCGAGCAGTTCCGCGTGCTGATTGCCGGCGCCATCGGCGGCGTGTTCTACCCCGCCTTTGCGCGCATCCGCGATGCCGGCGGGCCGCTGGCCCCGGCTTACTTGCGCGTGGTGGCGGGCTATACCGCCGTGGTGTGGCCGGGCATGGCGGGGCTGGCGCTGGCCGCCTGGCCGCTGGTGATGATGCTTTATGGCCCGGTCTGGATCGACACCGCGCCGTTGCTGACGCTGATCGCGCTGCAAGCCGCGCTGCTGATGGCGCTGCCGCTGGTGAGCGAGCTGCCGATCCTGCTGGGGCGGATGAACCGGCTGCTTGTGCTCAACATGGTGGAGACCGCGCTTTCCATCGCGCTGCTGGTGGCGGGATCGCTGTGGGCGGGCGCATGGGGCGCAGCGGCCTCGCGGCTGGTCTATGCGTTGTGTTTCATGGGCATTTACCTTGCCTTCATGCGCGGGCTGGTGGGCTTTGCCTATCGCGACTGGCTGGCGATCCTGGGCAAGAGCCTGATTGCCACGCTGGCGGCGCTCGCTCCGCTGGCCGCCACCTATGCCTTCTGGATGGGGCCGCAAACGATCACCTTCCCGGTTCTGGTGCTGGCAACAGCGGCAGGCGGGCTGGGCTGGCTGGCGGCGCTGCTGGCCACGCGGCACCCGGCACTGGACGATATGCGGCGCATGGCCGCCCCGCTGGTGCGCCCGGTTCTGCCGCAGCTGGGCAATTGGCTGGCGATGGAGCGGGCATGAGCGGGATTGCGCTCTCCTCTGTCACGCTTGACCCCGCGACCGGCCTGCTGCGTGAGGCCGCGCGCCCTGAGAATATGCGTCAGCCCGATTATGCCGAGAAATACGATTGGGACACGCTGTTCTACGATGTCTATCGCGCCGGGCAGCATATTGTGTTTCAGGGGCCGCCTTTCCTCAACCTGCTGGAACCGCTGAAGGCCAGTGCACCCTTCAAGGGGCGCTTCGGCTTCCCGCGCTTTGCCGCGCGCCATTTCGGGCAGAAGAAGCGCGGCGAGATCTGGCTGCGTTCGGCTGCGGGCGATGTGGCGATCGACGGGCCGCTGGGCCGCTATGCCATAAAGGTGCAGCCCGATATGGCGCATCTGTTCGCCGGGCGGCGCGTCATCACCACGCTGTCCAAGGACAATGACCTCAGGTGGATTGCCGACTGGGTGCGCTTTTACGCGCGCATCCATGGCGCGGACGGCGTGTTGTTCTATGACAACGGCTCCACCGCCTATGACATGGCCGAATTGCAGACCACGCTGGATGAGGCGGCGGGCGGTGCCTTTCCCGCCATCGCGGTCAGCTGGCCGTTTCGCTATGGCCCGCAAGGGGGCATGGCGGGCGCGGTGAACGGGGTGGAAGCGGACTGGGACAGCGATTTCTGCCAGACCGGATCGCTCCAGCACGCGCGTCACCGCTTCCTGCGCCGGGCGCGCAGCGTGCTCAATGTCGATGTGGACGAGATGGTGCTGGATGATGGCGGCAATCAGTCGATCTTCGCCGCAACCGAGGCATCGCGCAGCGGCTTTATCAAGTTTCCCGGCCGCTGGATCGGCACCCATGCCGACCCGCCCGTGGCCCGCGCCACCTGCCGCCACGCCGATTTCGTGCACCGCGACCTGCCCGCCGAACCCGTATGCCCCCCCAAATATTGCCTGGTGCCGGGCCGCGCGGATCGCCTTTCGGACAGCTGGAGCGTGCACAATCTGTTTGGTGCAGCCGCCAACCGGCGGCTGTCCCGCCGCTTCAGCTATCGCCATATGCGCGGCATCACAAACAGCTGGAAGGAAGACCGTTGGGCCGCTGACGGCACAGACCGGGCAGCTTTGCCGCGCGATGCGGCGCTGGAAGCGGCCTTTTCCGCGGCGGGCCTTTCGCGATCCAGCTGACCCGATACCGCCCAAGGCCCGGTTTTGCCGCAGCCGCAGAAGTGGTATCATGTCCTCCTGATGGCCGGGATGCTGCACCCCCCGGCCAGACGAGGACATTATGCTCTGGCTCTCTTTCATCGCGTCCACCGCTTTTGCCACCGCAGCGGCGGCAGAAACGCAGGTCGCCGCGCCCCTGGCTGCGACCGCTCTGGCTGATGAAACGGTCGAAGTGCTGCAATTGCAGGACGAACTCTATTCCCGGATGACAGTGCCGGTGATGATCAACGGCCAGGGTCCGTTCAATTTCATGATCGATACCGGCGCGCAGGCCAGCGTGCTCAGCCATGCGCTGGCCGACCGGCTGCAACTGACGACCCGCGAATCCGCCCTTCTTGTGGGCATGGCGAGCGAGCGGCGGGTGGAAACCGCACTGATCGACGAGATCAGCTTTGGCAGCGGCATTTACCGCGACGGGGTGGCCGCGCTGGTGGAAGGCGACAATATTGGCGGGGCGGACGGTATCCTCGGCCTCGATTCGCTGCAGGACCGGCGCATTCTCATCGATTTCGAAAACCGCAGCATGGAAGTGGCGCATCCCGGCGAGCGGCCGAGCAATCGCGGGTTTGACATCGTGGTGCGGGCGCAGCGTGTGGCGGGCCAGCTCATCATTGCCCGCGCCGAAATTGACGGGGTGCGCACCGCCGTGATCGTGGATACCGGCGCGCAAGGCTCCATCGGCAATGCCGCACTGGAACGCCGCCTGCGCAGCCGGCGCGACAATGCGGCGATCCGCATGACCGATATCAACGGCGTCGAGGCGCTGGGCGCCATTCGCTATGCCCGTTCGCTGGTGATGGATCAGGCCAGCATCAACAATTTCCCCGTCACCTTCACCCAATCGCCCACCTTCGCCGCGATGGGGCTGGACGATGAGCCGGCGATGATCCTGGGGATGAGCGAACTGCGCCTGTTCCGCCGGGTGGCGATTGATTTCGCCAGCCGCCGGGTGCTGTTCGACCTGCCCGATGGCACACGGCTGACCCAGACCGGCGGATTCGGGCAGCTTTAGCCATTCCTCCTTGTCGCGGACGCGGCGAAGGCCCACTTGGCGAGGCATGATACGCACCAGCAATTCCGGCGAAGGCCACGATCCCGCTTTGATCGAACAGGCAGGCTGGGGCACGGTGCGCCGGTTCCTGCCCTATCTGTGGCCCAAGGATCGGCCCGATCTGCGCTGGCGCATCGCGGTGGCGGCGCTGTTCGTGCTGGTGGCCAAGGTGATCGTGCTGTCCGTCCCCTTTGCCTATGCCCGCGCGGTGGACGCGATGGCCGATGGCGCATCCAGTGTGCGCGAGGAAGCGATGTGGGCCGCGCTGGCGCTGGTGCTGGCCTATTCTGCGGGGCGTTTTGCCACCACCTTCTTCGACCAGACGCGCAACATGGTGTTCAACCGCGTGGGGCAGGACGCGGTGCGCGACCTTTCGGAAGACGTGTTCGAGAGGCTGCACCGCCTGTCGCTGCGCTTCCACCTCTCGCGCCGCACGGGCGAACTCACCCGCGTGATCGAACGCGGCACGAAATCGATCAGCAACATGATCTATTTCCTGCTGTTCAATATCGCCCCGACGGTGATCGAGCTGATCGTGGTGGCGGTGATATTCTACAAACTGTTTGGCTGGGAAATCGTGGCGGCCACCGGCGTCACCATTGTCGCCTTTGTCTGGATCACGCAGGCGATCACCGAATGGCGCACCAAGCTGCGCGCAAAGATGAACCGGCTGGACGGGCAGGCCATGTCGCGCGCGGTCGATTCGCTTCTCAATTACGAGACGGTGAAATATTTCGGCGCGGAAGGGCGCGAGAAGCGGCGCTTTTCGCAAGCCACCAGCGCCTATGCCGAAGCCGCGATCAAGACAGACAACAGCCTTGCCGTGCTCAACATCGTGCAGGCGCTGATCCTGCAAGTGATGATGGCAGGCGCGATGGCGTGGACGGTGTGGGGGTGGAGCCAGGGGCGCCTTTCAGTGGGCGATCTGGTGCTGGTGAACACCTATTTGCAGCAGCTGTTCCGCCCGCTCGATATGCTGGGCTGGGTCTATCGCACGATCCGGCAGGGGTTGGTCGACATGGCGGAGATGTTCAAGCTGATCGATACGCCGGTGGAAGTGACCGACGCGCCCGCCGCGCCCGCGCTGCTGGTGCGCCGCCCGTCGCTCGTGTTCGACAATGTGCATTTCGGGTATGAGCCCGATCGCAAGATCCTGCACGGCCTGTCCTTTGAAGTGCCCGCGGGTGCGCATATTGCGCTGGTGGGGCCATCGGGCGCAGGCAAGAGCACGATCGGCCGCCTGCTGTTCCGCTTCTACGATCCGTGGGAAGGCCGCATCCTGATCGACGGGCAGGATATTGCGCAGGTGACGCAAAGCTCCTTGCGCGCCGCGATCGGCATCGTGCCGCAGGACAGCGTGCTGTTCAACGACACGCTGGCCTACAACATCGCCTATGGCCGCGAAGGCGCCGATGCCGGTGCAATCGAACAGGCGGCGCGCGATGCGGCGATCTGGCCCTTTATCGAAAAGCTGCCCAAGGGGCTCGACACCGAAGTGGGCGAGCGCGGGCTGAAACTGTCGGGCGGGGAGAAGCAGCGCGTGGCGATTGCGCGCACGCTGCTGAAGAATCCGCCGATCCTGCTGCTCGACGAGGCGACCAGCGCGCTCGATTCGCGGACCGAGGAGGAAATCCTCGCTACGCTGCGCCGCGTGTCCGAAGGGCGCACCACGATTGCGATTGCGCACCCGGCTTTCGACGATTGCCGATGCCGATTTGATCCATGTCATTCACGATGGCATGGTGGTGGAGCATGGGAACCATGCCCAGTTGCTGCGCCAGGATGGCCTTTACGCCGATATGTGGGCGCGGCAATTGCGCGAAGAGGCGGAGCTTCCCGAAGCCGCGCAGTAATTGGAAGAGGATCACGACGATGCGCCCTGCCCGGATTGTCTTGTCGCTTGCGGTTTGCAGCGTGGCCCTTGCCGCGCTTGCCGCCCCCGCTGCGACGCAAGGAACCGAACCGCTTTATGTCCGGCACGAAATGCAGGCCGAAATCAACCCGGCGGTGGTGGCGATCTGGGATGTCGGCAACACTGCGACGGACGATTACGGGATGCTCGATGCCAGCAAGATGACGGCGGCGCAGTGGGATGCGCTGGCTGATGCCGCCGCCGCGCTGGTCGCTTCCAGCGAACGGATGGCGCGCGCAGGCGACATTCGCGCCGCCGCGCCGGGCAATATGGCGACCGAGGAATACGAGGTCACCATGGCCCAGGTGCAGGAATATCTCGACGCTGATCCGGCGGCCTTTCGCGTGATGGCGGCCGAATTCGCGCTGGTCGCGCGCAACCTCGAAACCGCCGCCCGCGCGCGCGATGCAGCCACGGCGGGCGGGATTGTCGCCAATCTGGATGCCGAATGCGCGGTGTGCCATGCGCAGTTCTGGTATCCCGAAGCACCCTGACGCAGCGATGCGCCGCAAGGCTGGGCCAAATGCCCTGATGACCTGGGCGGGCCTTGCGCGCACAAGCCGCGCATGATGTCCGCACTCGCCTGGCTGGAACAGACCCCTCCCAGCGTCTTCATGCGCGAGGATTTCTACGCCTATTTCGTGGCGCTGATCGGCCATGCCTGGGGGATGGCGCTGCTGGTGGGCGGCGGGATTGCCATATGCCTGCGCGTGCTGGGCGTGGCGAGGGGCACGCAGTTGGCGAAATGGCGCAGCCTGTTTCCGGTCATGAAGCTGGGGGCCGTGCTGGCGGCTGTTTCGGGCCTTGCCCTGCTGGCAGGATATCCGGCGAAAGCGCTGACCAATTGGGTCTTTGCCCTCAAATTCGTGTTCCTGATCGGCGGCGTGTGGCTGGTGGCGCATATGGCGCGGGTCAGCTTTTCCAAGGGCGTGGAGCCGGTGGGGCTGGTGAAGCTGCAGGCCGTGCTGGCGCTGGCGCTGCTTTTGGGCGGCGTCGCGGCGGGCAAGCTGCTGCTCTATACCAACCAGATGCTGCTCACTTCCGATGCACAGTTCGAGACAGGTTTGGGGGTGACGGAATGACCTATCCGGCCGATCCGCTGCTTGACCCGGTCAAAATCGTCAACTGGGCGATCGATACCGGCCTGTTCGACATCGCCTATTCCAGCTGGGGCTGGCCGCTGGCCGAAGTGGTGCACTTTACCGGCCTCACCCTGCTGATCGGCACGGTGGGCGTGGTGGATGCGCGGATGCTGGGCGCGTTTCGCGGGCTATCGCTGCCCGCCTTGCACCGGCTGGTGCCGTTCGGCGTGCTGGGCTTTGGCTTAAGCGCGGCGAGCGGCGTGGTCTTTGTTGCCTCCAGCCCCGATCAGTATCTGTATAACCCCGCTTTCCAGCTCAAGATGGCGGTAATGGCGCTGGCAGGCGTCAATATGGCGCTGTTCTATGCCACCACCGCGCGAAAGCTGGCGCGGCTGGGGCCGCACGATGCCATCCCGCGCGCGGCGCGGTGGTTTGCCGGGATCAGCCTGGCAAGCTGGCTGTTCGTGATTGCCGCCGGGCGCGTCATCACCGCCTTCCGCCCGCCCGCCTGGTTCTGGTGCGGCTGGTGCAGCTAGGGTGCAGGCGTGCCGCCATATCCCGGCCAGATCACGGCCTGCGCCACATACATCCGGCCCTCGTCCACATGGAAGGCCAGCGATGGCGGGCCGTGCAGCCGCCAGCCTTCCTCCAGCGCCTGCGACACGCGCTCGCAAAAGGCATGGTCATCCGGGCCGGTGATGCAGCGATAAGGCAGGCGTCCATCGGGCGGCGTATCGGCGGTCATTCGGGCTATTCCGATTAGAGTATATATTTGGAAAGGTCGGCATTGCCCGCAAGGCCAGCCAGCTTGTCGCGGACATATTCGGCATCAATCGTCACCGTCTCGCCCACGCGGTCTTCGGCGGTGAAGGACAGTTCCTCGAACAGGCGTTCCATCACCGTCTGCAACCGGCGGGCGCCGATATTCTCGACGCTCTGGTTCACTTGCGCGGCGATCTTCGCCACTTCGCGCACTGCCGCATCATCCATCGTCACCGTCACCCCTTCGGTGGCGAGCAGCGCCTGATACTGGCTGACCAGATTAGCGCGAGTCTGCGAAAGGATCGCGACGAAATCCTCCTCGGTCAGGCTGGCGAGTTCGACACGGATCGGCAAGCGGCCCTGCAATTCGGGCAGCATATCGCTCGGCTTCGCCACATGGAACGCGCCGCTGGCGATGAACAGCACGTGGTCGGTCTTCATCGGGCCGTATTTGGTGGCGACCGTGGTGCCTTCGATCAGGGGGAGCAGATCGCGCTGCACCCCTTCGCGGCTGACGGAGCCGCCGCGCACATCGGACACGGCAATCTTGTCCACCTCGTCGAGAAAGACGATGCCGTTGGTTTCCGCATTGGCAAGGGCAACGCGCGCGACATCGTCCTGGTCCATGCGCTTTTCGGCTTCTTCATCGACCAGCCGGTCCCATGCTTCGGGCACTTTCAGCTTGCGGCGCTTTTTGGGCGGCCCGCCAAAGGCTTTGCCCATCATTTCACTGAGGTTGATCATGGTCGCGCCGCCGGGCAGTCCGGGGATGTCCATCTGCATCCCGCCGGCCTCGGCCACCTCGATCTCCACCTCGGTTTCGTTCATCGCGTTTTCCACGATGCGCTGGCGGAAGCTTTCGCGCGTGGCGGCGCTGGCGCTTTCGCCCACCAGCGCGTTGAGCAGCCGTTCCATCGCCGCCTTGCTGGCGGCTTCGCGCACGGCTTCGCGGCGGCGGTCCTTTTCCAGCCTTATCGCCTCTTCCACCAGATCGCGCGCAATCTGTTCCACATCGCGTCCGACATAGCCGACCTCGGTAAACTTGGTCGCCTCCACCTTCACGAACGGCGCATCGGCCAGCTTGGCCAGACGGCGGCTGATCTCGGTCTTGCCGCAGCCGGTGGGGCCAATCATCAATATGTTCTTGGGCGTCACCTCGTCGCGCAGTCCGGCGTCGAGACGCTGGCGGCGCCAGCGGTTACGCAGCGCCACGGCCACCGCGCGCTTGGCATCCGCCTGTCCAATGATGTGTTCGTCGAGAGCGGCCACGATGGCCTTGGGGGTGAGATTGTCCATATGCCCTTCCCAAATGGCCCCGGCATTGCGGTGGTTCAAGTCCGGCGACCGGCCACCGCCACTCGCCGGTTCAGCGCGGCGGTCAGCGGGCGCTCAATCCACAGGTAGAAGCCAAGGCTGATGACGAAGGCCCCGCCCAGCAGGCTGGCGAAATGGAACCACGGCCCCAGCGCATAGAGAAAGCCGGGGTAGAAGGCGGCCCAGATCCACGCCACCGGCAGATGCAGCAGATAGAGCGCGTAGCTCATGCCTCCCAGCACGTCCGCCACCTGCGGCCCCGGCACGCGTAGCGGCCCGCCGACCACCGCAGCAAACAGCAGCAGCGCGGGCAGACCAGCCCAGAGGAGATAGGCAAAGTCGAGCGCATCGCCCGTTGATCGCGGCACCAGCGCCATTGCCGGAACCACCGCCAACGCCAGCGCCACGCGCAAGGGTGCGGGCAGTTCCCCTCCCCCCTCGCGCCACAGGGCCAGCGCCATGCCGATGGGGAACAGCAGGCTGACCGGGCGGGTGGCGCTGAACAGCACCGCGCCGGGGCTGGCGAGCACGGTGCCCAGCAGCACCAGCGCTGCAATCCCGCCCGCCGCCACGAAAACGGCAGGCCAGCGGCCCGCCGAAATGCCAAGGCCGAACAGCAGATAGAACAGCATTTCATAGAACAGCGTCCAGCCGGGCCACAGGATCGGCAGCGGTCTGGCCCCATCCGCGCCGTAACCGGGCACCAGCGCCAAGGATCGGAGCAGGTGGCCAGCGTCCACCTCGCGCCCCAGCCACAGAAAGACTGCGACCAGCAGCGCGGTGGCGATCCAGTAGGGCGGCAGGATGCGCACCGCGCGCCGCAGCCAGAAGGCTTGCGTCCCCCCCTTCACGCCGAACAGGCGCTGCGAGGCGACGACCATGATATAGCCCGACACAAGGAAAAACAGCGCCACCGCGCTTTGCGACGCGTGGTTGCTGGCGCGCGCCACGCTGCGATCAAGGCCCAGACCGCCCGCGACATGATCCGAAAAGGCAAAGGCCAGATGCCCCCCCGCCACCACTGCCGCGGCAAGGAAACGCAGCAATTGCACGGACACAACGCGGCCCTGATGCTGATCCATGCCCGCCCCTTGCCCCAATTCGCCGCGCGATGCGCACATTTCGCCCCGAACAGTGTCAGCCGCGCGGCAGGATGACAAGGCTGGCAAGGAACAGACAAGGCCGCTGGCGCGTAAACCCTCCACCAAAAAGGAGAATATGTCATGCGTTTGCTTGCACTTGCCGCCGCGATTGCCCTGCCGACCGCTGCCTTGGCCAATGACTGGGACGATCAGCCGATCACCGATGCCGAACGCGCCAGCGTGATGGCCGCGCTGGAGGCTGCCGGCTGCACCAGCCCCGACAGTATCGAGCGCGACGATAACGGCTATGATGTGGACAATGCGCGCTGCGGCGATGGCGTTTACGACATCGAACTGGACCGCGACTTCACCATTACCGAACGCGACCGGGAAGATTGAGCGGTCAGACCCGCTCCACCGTCAGCCGGTCATTGGTAAAGACGCACAGATCGCTCGCCACGGCCATGGCCCGGCGGGCGATCTTTTCGGGATCGTCCTCATAATCGACCAGCGCGCGCGCCGCCGCCAGCGCGTAATTCCCGCCCGAACCAATCGCCGCGATGACCGTTTCGCCCTGCATTTCGGGTTCGAGCACATCGCCATTGCCGGTGAGCACAAGCATGGCATCGGCATCGGCCACGATCATCAGCGCTTCCAGATTGCGCAGATATTTGTCGGTGCGCCAGTCCTTGGCCAGTTCGACGGCGGCGCGCAGCAATTGGCCGCCGTGGGCTTCCAGCTTTTTCTCCAGCCGTTCGAACAGGGTGAAGGCATCTGCCGTGGCCCCGGCAAAGCCCGCCACCACGCGGCCGTCTGCACCAAGGCGGCGCACTTTGCGGGCATTGGGCTTCATCACCGTATTGCCCATGGAAACCTGGCCATCGCCCGCGATCACCGTCTGCCCGCCCCGGCGCACGCCGATGATGGTGGTGGAATGCCACTGCACGAGGCCGTGGGCGGAAGCGCTGTTTGGTTCTGTCATGGCCGAAGATATGGGCAAGCTGCCAGCCGACAGCAAGATGCGATCAGCGAGGAGGCGCCCCGCTTCCGCCCATGCCAGCCGCACCCACCTGGCCGATATTGCCGAACAGATCCTGCAACAGCGTGCGGTTGCGGCCCAGCGTCGGCGTTTCGCGCCCATCGGGGTTCAGGCGCACCACTCGCTCCACCCCGCTGCGTTCGACCGACAGGACATTGCCCCGCTCGTCATACCGGATGGCCAGAACCGTATGCCCGGCAATGCGCGGACGGGTGAAGGGTGCCTGTTCGGTGCGGCTGGAGATGTAATACCACACCGGATCGCCAAACTGGCTCTGCATGGTGGGGCGGCCCAGCGTGCCCTGCACCGATTCGCGGTTGTCGAGGCCCGGCTGCACCGATGCCACCAGCACTTCGTCAATCAGATAGCCGCGCGAATTCTGGATCGAGGCGCAGCCCGCCAGCGTCAGCGCGGCCAGTCCTGCCCCCGCAATCCGCACGATCAATTGCCTGCCTGGCAGATGCATAGTGAAGCCTTCGTCCTTCGCTTGGCCATGCCACCAACCCGCCGCGCCCAAGGGCTGCATTGCGGGAATGGGGCTACGGCCTATATGTTCGCCGATACGTTCGGATGCCAGCCTTACGGGCTGGCGCCAAATCGTGCAATGCGCTTGCCCACAGGGCTTTGAACGCCTGCTTAACACCCGCGAAAGGCAAACCGCCGATGTCCTTCTTTGCTCGCCTGCTGGGAACCGCGCCCGATCCGGTCGAGGCGGTGCGCCCCTTATGGCACCGCGTGGTGGCGATCAGCCGCCAGCCCGATCATTACGCGCGCTGCGGCGTGGCGGACACGATTGACGGGCGGTTCGACATGATCGTGCATATTCTGTCGCTCACCATGCTGCGGATGGAGGCCAGCCCCGATCTGGGCCTGCAAACCGCGCGCCTGACCGAATTGTTCGTGGAGGATATGGACGGGCAATTGCGCGAAAACGGCATTGGCGATGTGGTGGTGGGCAAGCATATCGGCCGCTTGATGAGCGCGCTGGGCGGGCGCATGGCCGCGCTGCGCAAGGTGATGGCGGAAAAGGATGCCGCCGCTTTGGCCGAGGTGCTTGAACGCAATATCCACTGGAACGAGGCTGCCGAGCCGGCGGCGCTGGCCGCCCGCTTGCTGGATCTGTCGGCTGACCTTGCCGGGCGCAGCGATGCCGAGGTGCTGGCGGGCGATTTCGGAGAGCCGCGATGACTGTCGCCCCCACCCCCGCGCCCGAATTCTCCTGCATGGTCGACCGGCGGCAACTGACCGCCGCGCCGCTGGTGCTGCGCGCCGACGATGCACAGCGCGCCGCGCTGGCGCAGCGCTTCGGGATTGTGGCGGTCAAGCGGCTGGAAGCGACAGTCAGCCTGATTGCCGATGGCGAGGCGGTAAATGCGGCAGGCACGCTGGAGGCCGATATCGTGCAAAGCTGCGCCGTATCGGGCGAAGACCTTCCCGTGGAAATCCGCGAGCCGCTGACCTTCCGCTTCGTGCCTGACACCGGCCCCGGAACGCCGGACGAGGAAATCGAGCTGGACGGCACCGAGCTGGACGAGATCCCCTATTCCGGCACCGCCTTTGATCTGGGCGAAGCCGTCGCGGAAAGCCTTGCGCTGGCGATCGATCCCTATGCCACCGGGCCAGAGGCGGACGCGGTGCGCGAAAAGTTCGGCCTCAATGACGAAGGCCCCAAGGGGCCGCTCGCCGCTGCGCTGGCGGCGTTGGTCAAGAAGGATTAGGGGGAAGAAGGATTAGGCGCTGTCCTACACACGCGGAAAGTGCCGAGCTTGCCCCCGGCTCTTTCGCATCTGTCCATTGCCCCACGGGAAAATTCACCCGCCGAAGTGTCAACTTTGCAATCGGGGATCATTCCGTTGATTCTGAACGGCAATTTGCCGCCTCAGAGCAGCGTCACGATGTCAACTTCGTCAGCTTTCCCGCGATCATCCCGCATCAGAACGGGATATCGTCATCCAGATCGTCGGCAAAGCTCGATCCGCCGCCAGCCGAACCGCCGCCCTGGTTCCAGCCGCCCGACGATCCGCCGCGGTCATTCCCGCCCGATCCATAATCCGAACTGCCGCCGCCGCGCTGGCCGCCGCCACCGGGTGCACTGTCGAGCATGGTGAGCACGCCGCCCATGCCGCCAACCGACACTTCAGTGGTGTAACGGTCATTGCCGTTCTGATCCTGCCATTTGCGGGTGCGCAATTGCCCCTCGATGTAAACCTTGCTGCCCTTGCGCAGATAGCGTTCGGCCACGCCCACCAGCCCATCGGACTGGAGCACGACAGTGTGCCATTCGGTGCGTTCCTTGCGCTCTCCGGTGGCCTTGTCCTTCCACTGTTCGCTGGTGGCGATGCGCAGATTGGCGATGCGTCCGCCGTTCTGGAAGCTCTTGATTTCCGGGTCCTGCCCCAGATTGCCGATCAGGATTACCTTGTTGACGCTGCCCGCCATCGAATCGTGTCCTCTCGAAAGTGTCGGCGCATGGCCTAGCCAATCGCAAGGGGCAGCGCCAAGGGGCGTGGGGCAATTATGCCCGACCTACCTGCGCACTAGGATTGCGGGTAACGCAGCCGCCCCAGAAAACGCGCCAGATCGAAATGTTCGCGCGCCGGCGTGCCTGCACCGCCCAGCAGCCGCGCCTTGGCCTTTTCGAACCGCATCACCCCGTCAATCCGCCGGTCGAGAAAGGCGGCGCTGTCGGCCTTGGCCATGCTGTCATCCTGCACGAATACGGCAAGACAGGCGGCATAGATGCCCGCCAGGATCGCCCGCTTGGTGTAGTGGTTGTAATCGGTGGCGGTATCGCCCGCCAGCCGCCACATTTTGTCGGCACTGCTCCAGCCGAGCGCCAGGCTACGGCCCAGATTTTGTGGCATCGCCTGGATCGCCAGCGCGCGGGCTATCGCTTCTTCCACCCCGCGCAAGGCTTCCAGCCGGAACCAGACAAGCGTGCGGATGCGTTCGCGGATTTTCATATTGCCCAGCGATCCGTCGGCAAAGCGCGCTTCCATATCGGCATCGATTCGCTGCACCAGCGCGGCGATCATATCCATCGCGCCGCCTTGAAAGGCCAGCCGGGCAAGCGCGGGATCGACGCCTTCGTCCGCCGCTGCGGCGTCCAGCGCGGCATCGCTCCACCCGTCGAACACCGCCGCACGCGCCAGCGCCGGGGCGAGGCGCAGGCGCAGATCGTCGAGCGTTTCGTGGCGCTGATCCATCGTCAGAAACTCGGCCCGTAGCTGCCGCTTTCGCTGGCAGAGCGTTCATAGCGGGTGATCACTTCATTGGTGATATCGCGTTCCCCGCGCAGCCGTGCGTAATCGCGTGCGGACCGGCCCGAATGGTCGGTGCGGTCGGGGCTGGCGCCGGCTTGCAGCAGCACGCGCATCAATTCGGTATTGCGCGCGTGCACCGCGAACATCAGCGGGGTTTCGCCGGTATTGTTGGCCACTTCCACCCGCGCACCGTGGGCAATCAGCTTCTGCACGCCTTCGACCCAGCCCGCCTGCACCGCCTGGATCAGCGGGGTGACGCCGGCATTGTCGGCCAGGTTCACATTCGCGCCCTGCTGGTAGAGGTAATCCACCCACACGCCGTTGCGCCGCCCGACGGCGAGGTGCATCGCGGTGCGCCCGTTCGAGATATCGCGCGCATTGACCACGGTGGAACCGGGCACGCTGAGCAGTTCGGTGACCTTGGATGTGTCACCCCCGTTCAGCGCATCCTCGACCGCCTGCAGGAACTGGTAGCCTTCCGACCGAAGCTGCGCCGATGCGGGCGCTGCGCCTACAAGGCCCAGCCCCATTCCAGCGGCGGCGATCAATCCCAACAGTTTCCCTGATACACGAAGACTGCCCATGGCCTGTCCCCAACTCCTTGCATTGCAAAAACGGGCGATACGCGGATCATCGCCAACGCGGATTCTCCCTTGCCGCCGCTGCGTTAGCAGAGCATGAACCGCCCTGTCATGCCAAAGCTCCCTTTTGTCCGTATCCCGGCGCTTCTTGCTGTCCTGCCCGCCCTTGCCCTGCTGTCCGCCTGCGATGCGGCCCCGCCGGCCGAACCGCCGCCGCTGGAAGGCGCGGCCATCGGCGGGCCGTTCACCCTGGTCAACGGCGCGGGCGAAACCGTGCGGTGGAGCGATTTCGACGGCAAGTGGCGCATGGTCTATTTCGGCTACACCTGGTGCCCCGATGTCTGCCCGTTCGACCTGACCCGCATGATGCAGGGTTATAATCGCTGGGCCGAAGCAAACCCTGAACTGGCGGACGAAGTGCAGCCGATCTTCATCACCATCGATCCCGAACGCGATACGCCTGAAAAAGTGGCCGAATACACCGCCAATTTCGGCACGAATCTGATCGGCCTGACCGGCAGCCCCGAAGCGATTGACGAGGCGGCGAAGAACTTCTCGGTCTTCTATTCGCGCGGGGCCGATGATGCCAATGTCGGCTATCTGATGCAGCATTCCAACGCCGGTTACCTGATGGACCGGCAAGGCAATCCCATTGCCCTGCTTCCCGTGGACGAAAGCGCCGAGGGCGTCGCAGAAGAGCTGGGCAAGTGGGTCCGGTGACACGCTGATGCGGGAGCGGTTCTGGGAACTGCCGCTGGAATCGCTTGCCCGCGAGGAGTGGGAGGCGCTGTGCGATGGCTGCGGGCGCTGTTGCCTGCACAAGCTGGAGGACGAGGATACCGGCGAAGTGGCGGAAACCAATGTCGCCTGCCGCCTGCTCGACACCCAAACCGCACGCTGTTCCAATTACCGCCACCGCCGCGCCTTCGTGCCCGATTGCCTGCGCCTGACGCTGCAACTGGTGAAGAAAGTGCCCTGGCTCCCGTCCACCTGCGCCTATCGTCGCCGCGCCGATGGCGATCCCCTGCCCGACTGGCACCCGCTGCTGACCGGCGGACCCGAAGCCATGATCGTCGCCGGGGTGAGCGTGGCAGGCCGCGTGATCAGCGAGGACCAGGCCGGGCCGATCGAGCATCATTTGACGCAGTGGCCCCAATGATCGGCTGGCTGCGCGGTGAGAGCGGGCAAGCGGCAGCCGACCCCGTGCTCGACCTGCCCGCAGGGCCGCTGCCCATCGCGATCCGCCGCCACCCGCGCGCCACGCGATTGACGATGCGGCTTGCCCCTGATGGCAGCGAATTGCGGATGACGATCCCGCGCTGGGGCCGCACCGCCGATGCGCTGGCCTTTGCCCGATCCCGCGCGGACTGGGTGGAGGCGCAACTGGCCCGCGTTCCGCCGGCGCTGGAGATCGCGCCGGGAACCGCCTTTCCCTATCGCGGGTGCCGCGTGGTGATCGACTGGCAGAAATCCGCGCCGCGCAGCCCGCTGGTGGATGGATCGGCGCTGGTCATCGGCGGGCCGCCCGACAACCTCGCCCCGCGCATCCGCCGCTGGCTGGAGGGTGAGGCGCTGGCCCATCTGGCCGATGATCTGGCGCATTACTGCGCCCGCGCCAGGCAGGCAGTGCCCGATCTGCGCCTCAGCCGCGCGCAAAGGCGGTGGGGATCGTGCAGCAGCGGGCGCGGCATGACTGCTCGGCGCTGTATCCGAATCAACTGGCGGCTGATCATGGCGCCCGACACCGTGCGCCGGTCGGTGGTGGCGCATGAAGTGGCGCATCTGGCGCATTTCGACCATTCCCCGGCCTTCTACGCCATGCTGGACAGCCTCTTCGACGGTGATCTGGCCAGCGCCGACAGGTGGCTTAAACGCGAGGGGCGCGGGCTCTATGCCCCCTTCGGCTGAGCGCAAAAGGTGACCGCGCGCACGAAAGCCCTACTGGCGCAACCGGCTGCGAGCGCCTATCTGCCCTTCCCATGAAGCAATTCCTGCGCCGCATTTCCCCGCGCCGGGCGGTGGCCGATTTCGTTACCGTCTGGCGGCAGCCGACCCGGCACCGCTGGGGCCTGCTGGGCGTGGCCATCGCCATGACCTTTGCGCTGTTCATGCTGTTCATCCCCAAGAGCCAGATGGTCGAGCCCGAAATGCCCGAAGTCATCTACATCTCCACCTGGGCCGAAGGACGCAGCGAGGCCGAAATCATCGCCTCCAACTGTCGCAACCAGCAATTGCGCGACGAGCTGGAAAGCCTGCTGGCCGAGCGCGCGGAAATCCGCCGGGACATCTACAAGGCGCTGGGCCGCGCCACTTTTATCGACGTGGACGCAATCGAAGCCGAGGCCGAGGCGGCCCGCGCCGCCGAACAGGCAGCCAATGCAGTGCCGCTGCCCGACGATGTCGATCCGCTGGCGCGCCTGTCGGTCGAGGAATATTGCGCCCGTGCAGGGGGGTGAAAGCGGGGCGGCTGAGGCCGAAGCGGCGGCAGATGCACGCTGGCTGGATGCCGCGGCCAGCCTCGCCAGCCGCGCCCGGCCGCACAGCGCGCCCAACCCCGCTATTGCCGCACTGGTGGTAAAGGATGGCCGGGTGCGGGGCCGGGGCTGGACCGCGCCCGGTGGCCGCCCCCATGCCGAAGCGGTCGCGCTGGCGCAGGCGGGCGATGCGGCGCGCGCGGCCACGCTCTATGTCACGCTGGAACCCTGCGCCCACGCCTCGCCGCGCGGCCCGGCCTGCGCTGACCTTGTGGCACAGGCGGGTCTGGCGCGCGTGGTCATCGGCTGCACCGACCCTGATCCGCGCACCCATGGCAAGGGTTCCGCGCGGCTGCGCGCCGCCGGAATTGCGGTGACGCTGGCCGATCATCCCGCCTGCCGCGACAGCCTGGCCGGTTTCCTGACGCGCGAGACGAAGCATCGCCCGCATATCACGCTGAAACTGGCGGTGAGCGCGGATGGCTTCATCGGGCCTGTGTCGGGCGAACCGGTCGCCATCACCGGCCCTATCGCCCGCGCCCATGTCCACCGCCAGCGCGCCATGGCCGAGGCGATCCTGGTGGGCGGGGCGACCTTGCGCCGCGATGCCCCGCGCCTTGATGTGCGGCTGCCGGGGCTGGAGGCACTTTCCCCCCGCCGACTGCTGCTGACGCGCGGCGATGCGCCGGAGGGGTGGGAGAAGCTGGGCAGTCCGGAAGGCATCACGCGCCTGTTGCCGCTGCAATATCTCTATGTCGAAGGCGGCGCCGAGACCGCCGCCGCGTTCCTCTCCGCCAGTCTGGTGGACGAGGTGCACCTCTATTGCGCGCCTTTGGCCTTGGGCCGGGGCATCCCCGCCTATGGTGCGCTGGGCGCAGCGGCAGGCGGCGCACCGCCGCCCGGTTTCACCTGCGTTGACCAGCGCGATCTGGGCCGCGATAGCTTGCGCATCTTCCGGCCCTTTCAGGAGACCTAGGCCCCATGTTTACCGGCATCGTCACTGCCATCGGCACGATTCGCAAGGTGGAGCAGCGCGGCGATCTGCGGCTGGAAATTGCCTGCCCGTTCGACCCGGCACGCATCGCCATCGGCGCATCGATCGCCTGTTCGGGCGTGTGCCTGACCGCGGTGCAGAAGGGCGGTGAAGCAGGCGATAGCTGGTTCGCGGTCGATGTCTCGGCCGAAACGGTCAGCCGCACCGCGCGGGCCATGTGGGCGCAAGGGCGGCGGCTGAACCTCGAACCCTCGCTCAAGCTGGGGGACGAGATGGGCGGCCATATCGTGACCGGCCATGTCGATGCAGTGGGCCGCGTGGTGGGCTGGCAGGGGGAAGGCGATTCGATCCGGGCGACGATTGCCGCGCCGCCTGCGCTCGCGCCCTATATTGCGGCCAAGGGTTCGATCACGGTGGACGGCGTCTCGCTGACGGTCAACGCGCTGGACGACCAGGCCGATGGCAGCGTGCATTTCCACCTGAACCTGATCCCGCACACCGCGGCGGTGACAACGCTGGGCGCGCTGGACGTGGGCAGCGAAGTCAATCTGGAGATCGACGTGGTCGCCCGTTACCTGCAACGCATCATGGCGCTGCGCGGGTGAACGGGCCTCCCGCGATCAGCCGCTGACCGCAGCCAGCGCGCTTACGAAAGTGCCGATATTGTCAGTGGTCAGCCCGGCGATGTTGATGCGGCCCGATCCCGCCATATAGACGGCGTGATCGGCGCGGATCGCGGCAATCTGCTCCTTGTCCAGCGGCAGCATGGCGAACATACCCTGCTGCTGGCCCAACGGCACCAGATTGACGGTGCCCGCCATGCCCGATGCCGCCAGCGTATCGCGCACCTGCCGGATACGCGCGCGCATCGAGGCAAGCTCCTCCAGCCAGTTGGCCGTCAGCGCCGCGTCTTCCAGCACCATCCGCACCGCCGCTGCACCATGATCGGGCGGCATGGACCAGTTGGCGCGGGCGAGGGCATGGCCGTTCGACAGCGCAGCCTGCGTCTGCGCCGCGTCGCGGGTAAAGACATAGAAGGCGCCCACACGGTCGCGGTAGAGGCCGAAATTCTTGTCGCAGCTGTAAGCGATCAGCGCCTGCGGCAGGCGAGCCACCACGGCGCGCGTGCCATAGGCGTCCTCGTCCATGCCGGCGCCCAGCCCCTGATAGGCCAGATCGATGATCGGCAGCACGCCGGTTTCGGCCAGCAGATCGACAATCGCGTCCCACTGCGCGGGCGTGTAATCAATCCCGGTGGGGTTATGGCAGCAGCCGTGCAGCAGCACCGCATCGCCCGGCTGCGCAGCCTTGAGCGCAGCGGCCAGCGCATCCAGATCGGCGCTTCCATCGGCAGCGGCGTGGTTGAACGCCACCAGCTCGACCCCGGTATCGGCCATGATCTGCGCATGGTTGGGCCAGCTGGGCGTGCCCATCAGCACGCGGGCCACCCCGGCCTTCTTCGCCAGCGCAACCGCCAGGCGCACCGCGCCGGTGCCGCCGGGGGTCTGCATCCCGTCAATCCGACCGCCTTGCGAAGGATCCTCGCCGCCGAAGATATGCGGCATCAGCGCATGGACAAAGCCCATGTCGCCTTCCGGCCCCAGATAGGCCTTGGTGTCCTGCTCGGCCACCAGCTTGGCCTCCGCCGCCTTGATGCAGGCAAAAACGGGGGTGCCTCCGTCAGCCGTGCGGTAAACGCCCACGCCAAGGTCGATCTTGGCCGGACGCGGGTCCGCATCATAAAGCTTGATCAGCGCCAGCAGCGCATCGGGCGGTTGTTGGGTGAGTGTGTCGAGCATAGCGGCGGCTCCATGCCGCCAGCGCCGCCCTATCGCAAGCGGGAATGTGCCCTTTGGGGCAGGATTATGCTCAGAACGGCACCCAGCGCTGCTTGCGCGAGAAGCGCATATAGCCCGCATTCACGCCCAGCCGCAGCCCTGCGCCCACGCGGATCGGGATCAGCACGGTATTGCCCTTGCGCAGGTAGCTGGCGGTAAAGCCGCCCACCAGATAGGCCTGCCCCTCGCCCGCCGGGAAACGTTCATACAGATCATCGGTATTGTCGAGATTGTAGACCAGCACGAAGGTGTTGCCCGCATTGGCCCCGGCGTCGAGACCCACCGAAGGGCCAGTCCAGTAGACGGGCATATTGCCTTCGATCCGGTGGAACAGCGTGCCCGAACCGTACCGCACGCCGAAGATGAACGCGCCGCCGCCTTCGCGGCCCACGATATAGGCGTTGGGTTCGCCCTGGCGCGACAGGATATCCTGAATCAGGCGCGCCAGCCCTTCCGCCCCGCGCCCGAACAAGCCTTCGGCCGCGCCGATCAGGTCATCTTCGGCATAGGTGGTGGCCGGCGAGGACTGCACGGGGCGCGGCGCAGCGGCGCTTGGGGCAGCAGCTGTTTGCGCGGCAGGCGCGGGATAGGTTTCCGGCGGCAGATCGAGCACCGCATCGGCATAACGGTCTGTCGGCGGGGCCACGGTGGGCGCTGTGGTCGTACCGGGTCGCGCAAGATCGGCATCGATCGCCGCATTGGGATCGACGCGCTCCATCCCCTGCGCATTCGCCATGCCGCTCCACATGAGGGCGGCGACCGCAGCGGCGAGAATGACAACCGCATGCGCCGCCCATCCGCCTGCTGCGCGGCCCGATCGGGCAATCGGCTTCACCATGTTCCGTTCCTTTTCCCCCAGCCCAAGCGGACTGCTTCACACCACAAAAGAATCCTTTGCGGCTGAAGCGGCAATGAACGCGCGGCGAAACGAATCGGATTTGCGGCGAATCGAATCCATTTGCCGCTTCACAGCCACGCCGGGATCGGCGGCGCATCCGCCAAAACACCGGCAGGCACAAATGCATGGGCGGCGCCCTCGCCCACTTGCCCCGACCCGATCCCCTCGTTATAGCCCGCCCGCGCCGCTGATGCGGAGACGTGGGTGAGTGGCTGAAACCAGTTCCCTGCTAAGGAACCATACTCCTATCGGGGTATCGAGGGTTCGAATCCCTCCGTCTCCGCCACCCGGCGCCACTTCCCCACGGCCCTGGATACCGGACCGCGCGACGTCCTTTAGGGCGAGCGGGGACTTGGCCGCACATCCGTCATATGCCAGTCACATCCCCGTGTCACCTGCACGCGCGGGCGCTCGCGCGCGCTTGTATTGCAGGGGCTTAGTTGATGAACCGCGTCAGTATCCTCACCACCGATACGCAGGCCGCGCGGTTTGACAGGTTTTCCAACGGCGAAACCGATTTCGTCTTCATCCTGCTGACGCCCGATGGGCCGGAAAAGCTGGTGGACGGGCAGGCCTGGGCCTTTGTCGACTGGGTGATGAAGGACCTCTCCGGCCTCGAAATGTGCCGCCGCCTGCGCGCCGATCCGCGGCTGGCCCAGGCCCATGTCACCATGGTGCTGGAAGCCGACGATGCCGACGATCGCCGCCGCGCGCTCAAGGCCGGGGCAGACGATTACGCCATTGGCCCGCTCGACCGGCAGGCCATTCTCGACCGTGTGCTGGCGCTGCACGCCAATGCCCTGCGCCCGCTTGCGCGGCAGATGGTCGAAGCCGGCGATCTGCAGATCAATGTCGCGGGCGAACAGGCGCGCTGGAAGGGGACGCTGATCCCCTTGCGTCCCAACGAGTTTCGCGTGCTGCGATTCATGGCGGAAAACGCCAACCGCATCCTGACCCGCGCCGAGCTGGTCCATGCGCTGGGCAAGGCGGGCGATCCCGAATACCTGCGCACGGTGGATGTGTGGATCAAGCGGCTGCGTTTTGGCCTGCGCGAAGCGGGTGCGGGGCATTTGCTGCGCACCGTGCATGGCAAGGGCTACGTGCTCGACCTGTAGGCCTGCGCCCCAGCGGCGCCCCAGCCGGCATTTCCGTTCCGTTTGGCAGGCCGAAACGGCGGCTCGCCCACTTTTGCGCGCACCAAAAAGAAGGCCCCGCCCTTCAGTGAGGGCGGAGCCTTTGGAAACGAACCGCTGGCAGGCTGCGCGTTGGGAGAGGAGATGACCAGCCTGCCCGATCCGCAAAGTCGATCAGAAATCGAACGAGATTGACGCCGAGAAGCTGGTTCCCACATTGTAGGTGTTGATTTCCAGCCGGGTCGTGCCGTCGGTCTGATATTCGAAATTGTCGCGACCCAGAATGTTGCGGGCCTGCAGCTTCAGTTCCGCTTCAGTTCCGAACAAATTGAGGCCCTGGCGCATCACCAGATCGAGCTTGAAGCCCGGATTTTCGACAATATCGGGCAGCGTGCCCGTGCCGCGGCTGGTCACGCGCTTGCTGGCATAGCCGGCCAGCACGGTGAATTGCTGCAACCGGTCCACATCCTCGAAGCTGAGCTGGAAATTCGCCAGATGGTCGCTTTGCCCGGTCATCGGCACACCGTCGCGGAACAGATTGGCCGCCGGGATTTCCAGCCCGCGATCGTTCAAAGTGATGTCATCAGGGCCAACCGAAATGTCCGACTGCGTCCAGGTGTAGTTCGTGACCAGCACCAATTGCTTGGTCTGGAATAAGCCGCCCATATCGGCAAGGTCAAAGGCATATTGCAGGTCAGCTTCAAACCCATACAGCGTCGCGCGCGGCGCATTGGCGAAGGACGACACCTGATCGTTGTCGTTGAAGGTGGAGAACACCTCGATCGGCCGCAGGATCTTCTTGTGGAAGCCGGCCAGCGAGAAGCTGCGCCCGCGTCCCAGATAGTATTCGCCGCGCAATTCCAGGTTTGTCAGCTTGCTGTCGACCAGGAAGGGGTTGCCGGTGAAGGAGCGGTTGGTTTCGGGGTCGAAATAGGGCTGGAAGATCAGTTCGCGGAACTGCGGGCGCGCGATCGTCTGCGAACCGTGGAGGCGCAGCTGGAGGCTGTCGGTCGCTTCCCACGTCAGCGTGGCGGCGGGCAGGAAGTAATCATTGTTCAGCTGGTTGCTGCGCGGATTGGCGATCGGGATGGTAAACACCTCCACCGGCCGCACGAACTGCACCGCGTCCTCGTAACGCACACCCAGATTGAGCGAGAGGCCGGTCAGCGGCTCGACCTGCACCTGGCCGTAACCGGCGTGGATTTCGAGGCCCGCCTCGAAAGCGGGATCGGTCTCGGTCGTTTCGTCGAGGCGAAGGCGGTAGTAATCGATGATCGCATCGCCCAGCAGCAGGTCGGGCCGCAGCACGCCGATACCCTGGCGGAATTCGGAAGATCGTTCCCCGTCCAGATTGAGGAACGAAAACTGCCGCCGCTCGGAATAGCGGTTGGTATCGGTGTAGGCATAACCCGCCGAAGCGCCCAGCCAGTCGGCCAGGCGATAGCTGAGGTCCAGACCGCCATACCACAGCGTTTCGTCGAGGTTGGAGAAGGCCACCGAAGCATAACCATTCTGCCGGTCAAGCTGGTTGACGAAGATATTGCCCAGCGGTGCAGGCGTGTTCTGGCGCACATAGGCAAAGTCATATTCGAACGGCGCGTCGCGCATGGTTTTGGCCCAGCCGCCGCGCAGATCGACCGACAGGTCGCCAAAACGCAGTTCGCCCACCAGCTGGCTGTTCATCAGCTGGCGTTCGTACCATGCGGTCTGCTGTTCCTTGATGTCGTCTTCCAGCACGAAATTGTAGGTTTCGGACAGGCGCGCGGTCTTGAGCGTGTCCCGGATGAACAGATTGGTCATCCGCAAACGGTGTTCACCGAATTCCAGACCCAGTCCCAGAAGGCCGTTCACCGTGATGCGGTTGTCGGTGGCAATCTCGTTGGTATCCGCGCCGGAAGTGAAATTGCCCAGCACGGCCTGCTTGAAAATGTCGCGCGTGCGCCATTCATTGCTGATCGACCCGGTGGCGACAACGCCAAGGCGCGAATCGCCGATGTCGGTTGCGGTGCCGGCAGTCAGGCTGCCCGACCAGTTGGCCGGAATATCGCCGATCTTCTGCAGCAGGATGAGGTTGGGATTGCCCAGTTGCTTGCCGATGGCGCCCTGTTCGGCCTGCGTCAGGTCCGACATACGGCGGCCGCTGTCGAGATAGGCCTGCAGCGCCGGGGGCGTGCGGCGGGTGCCGTCATCAAAACCGGTCCAGTCGGTATCCGATCCGTAATAGGACAGGCCGTTCTGGAAGGTGGTTTCGGTGTCGCCGCTCACGCCCATGCCGACCGAGAGGAACGATTCATCGGGAATGGCGCGCGTGGTGAGGTTGATCACGCCGCCGCCGAATTCACCGGGGAAATTGGCCGAATAGGTCTTCTGCACCAGCGAGGAGGCAACGATGCTGGTGGGGAAGATGTCGAGCGGGACCACGCGGCTCAGCGGCTGGGGCGACGGCAGCGGCAGGCCGTTCAGCAGCGCCAGCGAATAGCGATCACCCAGACCGCGCACGAAGACAAAGCCCTGCCCCTGCACCGAAAGGCCCGTCACGCGGCCCAGCGCGCCGGCAATGTCGCCTTCGCCGGTGCGCGCGATCTGTTCGGTGGACAGCACGCTGATGACCTGCGTGGAGGAGCGCGTGGGGTCGCGGTTGATGCGGCCCGTCACGATGATGGTATTGCCGCCAAGGGAGATATCCGGCGCGTCGAATTCCTCGTCCTGCGCTGTGTCAGCCGGTTCCGCCTCTTCGCCAGCACCGGTATCCTGGGCGTAAACGGAGACGGGAAACGAAAGCGCGGTCGAAAGAAGCAGCAGTGCCGCCAGCTGCCTGCCATTGGTCATGACCATGGATTCCCTGAAAGTTCGATACGGTTGTCGGGGGCCAAGGCCCGCCAGCTTGCGCAAAAAGGGCGCGGGGTGCCGGCACACTGGCCGACACCCCGATCCCGAATGGTCGATTAGTTGTAGACCGGCAGGGTCAGGCACGACCCGGTGTTGCCGGTGCCGAAGTTGAGGCCGCTCATGTTGCAGGTCCACCCCTGGGTCCAGTTGTTGGCGGGCGATACTGCACCGATGAAGGTCGTCGCTTCGAAGAAGCTGGACAGCGTGGTTGCATTGAAGATCGGCGTAAAGCCGGTCTCGTTCGCGCCGCCCAGATACCCTGCGGTCAGCGAATTGGTGAAGGCCACATTGTTGCCGGTGCCCCCGGTGATGAACGCCAGCGCCGCCGCAGCGGTCGCACCGCTGTTGCTGCCGTTGCGCGTGACGGTCGCACATTGGAACGCAACCGAAGCGAAGACCGGCGGGCCCAGCTCGTCAAGGCCCGCATTGGCCGCCTGAATCGTGGCGGCATCGTCAATGCGCAGGCACGGCGTTCCCGAGGCCGACTGGTCGATCACCACTGAATTGGAGATGGTCGCATCCATGCCGCCGCGCAGGCGGATCGCCTGGTCGGCCGTGAAACGCTGGATCATCGTGGCGTTGGTGAGGTTCAGATTGGTGCGCGGAACGCTGTTTTCCAGACCGTTGCTGGTATCGCCCTCGATCAGCGAGTCCGAAGTGACGGTGGAGCGCTGGACGAGAATCACATATTGCAGGTTCGCCTTCACACCCACGTCGACGTCGAGCGAGTCGTCCTCGGCGCCATAGACAATCAGGTTCTTCATGTTCACGCGGCCGCCAAAGAATTCGACCCCGTCGTCCGAGCTGTTGACCGACTGGATGTAGCGCAGCTGCGTGCCCGAACCGCTGCCCACCGTGGTGAGGCCCTGCAATTCGTTGCCCGCGCCGATGATGAAGCCCGAGAAGCGGATCTGGACATATTCGAGGCGGCCCGAATTGTCGGTATTGGTGGTGCCGCCGCCGAATGCCGGAGTGGTGGAACCTTCGAGCCGGAATTCGCATCCGTTGGTGCCCGGCGTCGCCAGCGGGTCGAAACAGTCGGTCACCTGCGCACGGCCGAGCAGAACCACGCCGCCCCATTGCGACGACGAATCCTGGCCGTTGAGGCCCAGCACGTTGTCGCGGCTGGTGAAGATGATCGGGCGTTCCGCCGTGCCGACCGCGTTCAGCTGGTTGCCGCGCGTGGCCGCGAGATAGGACGAACCGCTGGCATAGACGATCACACCCGGCTGGATCGTGAGTTCCACCGCGCTGCCCGTCGAAGCGGCGCCGCGATCGGTACCGATCAGCGTCTGGCCGGCAAGGCGATAGAGCAGGCCCGGAATATAGGGCAGCGTGCTGTCCGCATCGATTACCAGTGGCAGCGCGCAGATGCGGTAGGTGCCGGTCGGGCCCGTGATCGTGCCTTCATCGGTCAAACCGCCGGTGGCCGTAATGGTGGGACAGCCCGAAGCCGGAGTGACCAGCGACGAGGTCGGCGTGGGCGTCGGCGTCGGCGCAGGCGTGGCGGGCGGGTTGTTGATGATGACATTGCCGCCGGTGCCGGGCGATGCGATTTCTTCCGGGCCGCAGGCGGCAAGCGCCAGGATAGAGCAGCCGAGAACGAGCGAACGGGAAAGGTTGGTCACAGCAGGCGGTCCCCTATTTGTGCCGAAATTGGCAGGAAAACTTGACGCGAGAGGTTGATCGCGAATCGCCAGCTAGGGCCGCCATGTGACAGTTTGCGGACTGTGTGACGGTTGTCGGGCAAAATGGCGTTGAAACGCCGCATCGCACCATTGGCCGCTGCGCGATGAAGCCGGCAGACGCCTGCCGCACCCTTCACAAGGCGAAAACCACTCGCTTTGAAACACAGGCGCGCCGTGCCGCATCTGCAAATATTGCGTTTTTGTGACATTGTTACAGTTTTGTTGCGATGACACCCTCGCCAGCGCATTCTTGCACCATCAACGCACAGCCCCGGGCCTTTGCCGGGGGCGCGGAACAAGGAGAGATGCCATGCTGCTGGGTACGATAATGGGTGTGCTGATGGTTTCGCAGGGCAGCGCGATGGCCATGGTCGAGGAAATCCGCCGCGCGGATCAGCGCGAGGTCGCTTATGAGGAATTGTCGCAGGGCGATGCGCGGGCAGCGGTTGCCGCGCTGGAAGCGCTGCGGGCGGACAATCCCAATGACCCGGCGCTGCTGATCAATCTGGGCGCCGCCTATCAGACGCTCGGTGATCTGGTGCGGGCCGAACAGGCCTATCGCGCCGCCGCAGGCAGCGAAATCCGCTACCAGCTGGAACTGGCTGATGGCAGCTGGGTGGATTCGCGCCGCGCCGCACGCAGCGCCCTTCGTGCGCTGGAGCAATCGCGCCTGGCGATGAACTGAGGCGCGGCTTGCCCAATCACCTGATTTGGCGGAACAAAAGACTTCCCTGACGGTCGCAGATAAGGCAAAGGGTTCGGTGGCGATGCCGCCGGGCCCTTTTTGCCGTAGAGCTGTCACGCCGCTGTCATTTGTAATAAGCAAAGGCGGGGGAGGAATGGAGGCTTTTCTTGGTGATTCTTCGCCAACCCCTTGCTCTTGTCCGGCTTTCGGTCGCTGCGGCACTCTTGCTCGCGGCAGGCACTGCGCGCGCCGATGTGCTGGAAATCGCGCCCGGCGGCGAAGCGCGCTGGGTGGCAGGGCCGATCGCCTCTGCCCATTCAACCGCACAAGGCCTGCAAGGTTCCTTCGTGCCTGATGCCAGCCCTGATGCCAGCCTTGCCGCGGCGGGCATACCCGAACACGCCGTGGCCGACACCGCCTTTCAGGCGCGCGGCGTGCCGGCCCGCTATACCCAGGTCGTGGCACAGCTTTCTGCCCGCTACGATCTGTCGCCTGCCTTGATCGAGGCGCTGGTCTGGCAGGAAAGCCGCTGGCGCGAAAATGCTGTCTCGCACGCCGGCGCCCGCGGCCTTGCGCAATTGATGCCCGGCACCGCGCGCGATCTGGGCGTGAACCCGCACGATCCGGTTGCCAATCTGGAAGGCGGCGCGCGCTATCTGCGCGAACAGCTCAACCGCTTTGGCGGCAATGTCGAACTGGCATTGGCCGCCTATAATGCCGGGCCCGGCCGCGTGATGCGCGCGGGCGGTATCCCGCGCATTGCCGAAACACAGGATTATGTGGCCCGCATCATGGGCCGCCTGTCCAGCCATTCCCGGAGTAACCCGTAATGCGTTTCCTTGCCCCCGTTCTCGCTGCTTTTTCCCTGCTCGCCCCCACGGCGGCGCAGGCGCAATCCACCGCCGGGTCCGGCCCGATCGAAGCGGCGCTTTACTGGATTCAGGGCACCATGCTGGGCAATGTCGCCACTGCGGTTGCGGTGATGGCGGTGGCGGCTGTGGGCTTCCTGATGCTGACGGGCCGGATGAACTGGCGCTTTGGCGCAACGGTCATCATCGGCTGCTTCATCATCTTTGGCGCGGCAACCATCGTGGCCGGCATCCAGAGCGCGGCGGCAGCAGGCTGATCCGGTGAGCCAGCTTGTCCGCCATCCCGTGCACCGCGCTTTGACCCGGCCGCAGATGTTTGCCGGGGTGACGATGAATTATTTCATCATCAACGGGCTGGTGACGACCGAGGCGTTCCTGATTCTGAAAAGCCTGTGGATCATCCCCATCCCCTTCGTGATGCACGCGATCGGCTATTTCGCCTGCCTGCGCGAACCGCGCATCTTCGATCTGTGGATCACCAAGGTCAGCAAATGCCCGCGCGTGCGCAATTTCAAGCGCTGGGGCTGCAACAGTTACACCGCCTGACAACCGCCCGGTTTGGGGCGGAAAGGACTCGACGTTATGAACAAGTGGCTGGGAGCAGCGGCGTGGAACGCCAAGGAGGCGCAAGCGGGTGACCGCCTGCCCTATGCCACGCTGGTCGATGGCGACACCGTGCTGCTGCGCGACGGATCGCTGATGGGCGCGCTGCAAGTGCCCGGCCTGCTGTTCGAGACCGAGGATACCGATGCGCTCAATGCCCACGCCGCCACGCGCGAGGTGATGCTGCGAAGCAATCTGGATGCGCGGTTTGTGCTCTATCACCACGTCATCCGCCGCCGGGTGGAAGTGGAGCTGGACGCGACATTTGACGATCCGCTTTCCGCGCATATCGACGCGCGCTGGCGGGAAAAGCTGTCGGCGGGCGCGCTGTTCGTAAACGACCAGTTCGTGACGCTGGTGCGCCGCCCGGCGCGCGGCAAGGCGGGCTGGGGCGAGCGCCTCAGCAAGCTGTTCAAGGGCAAGGCCACCGCCGCGGAAGAAGTCGATCCGCGCGATTTGCGCACTTTGCGCGCGGCGCTTCAGGCGCTGGCGGCTTCGCTTTCGGATTACGGCGCGCAGATGCTGGGCGATTACACCGGGGCCAGCGGGGCTGTGAATAACGAGCTGCTGGAACTGCTGTCCGCGCTCTATAACGGCGAGATGCGCCCGGTTCGCCGCCCCGATGATGGCACGGATATCGGCTTCATGCTGCCTTACCGCCGCGCCAGCTTCGGCATTGATGCAATGGAATTGCGCGGTGCCAGCGGGGCGGATTGCGCCGCCATGCTCAGCCTGAAAGATTATCCGGACGCGACCAGCCCCGGCCTGCTCGACCCGCTGCTGCGCCTGCCGCACGAAATGGTGGTGACCGAAAGCTTCGCCCCGCAGGAACGCCAGACCGCGCGCGAGCGGATTGATCTGGCGCTGCGCCGCCTGCGTTCGGCGGACGAGGACGCGCAGGCCGAACGCGCGGATATGTTCGCCGCGCGCGACGAACTGGGCGCAGGCAGCGTGGCCTTTGGCGACCACCACTTAAGCGTGCTGGTGCGCGAAACCACGCTGGAGCGGCTCGACGATGCCACCGCGCGCGTGGCCGCTGCCTTGGCCGATACCGGCGCAATTGCCGTGCGCGAGGATACCAATCTGGAACCTGCCTTCTGGGGCCAGTTTCCGGGCAACGAGGATTACCTTGTCCGCCGCAGCCTGATTTCCACCGCCAATATGGCGAGTTTCGGCAGTTTCCACGGCTTTGCGCTGGGGAAGGCGGAGGGCAATCACTGGGGACAGGCGGTCACGCTGCTGCAAACCACCAGCTCGACGCCGTTCTTCTTCAATTTCCACAATGGAGACCTCGGCAATTTCACCGTCATTGGCCCGTCGGGTTCGGGCAAGACCGTGGTGATGAACTTTCTGGCAGCCCAAGCGCAGAAGTTTTCGCCTCGCACCGTGTTGTTCGACAAGGACCGCGGCGCGGAGCTGTTCATTCGCGGCATTGGCGGCAGCTATGAACGCGTGCGTTCGGGCGAGCCTTCGGGCTTCAACCCGCTGGCCCTGCCCGATACGCCCGCCAACCGCGCCTTCCTGCGCGACTGGCTGGGCGTGTTGCTGAGCGCGCAAGGCCCGGAGGAATTGCAGACCATCACCGCCGCGGTGGATGCGGCCTATGCCAACGATCCTTCGCTGCGCCGCCTGCGCCACTTCAAGGAACTGGTATCGGGCAGCCGCCGCCCGCAGCCCGGCGACATGGCCGACCGGCTGAGCGCGTGGATCGAGGATGGCGAGCACGGCTGGCTGTTCGACAACGCCACTGACAAGCTCGACCTCACCACCCGCGTGATGGGGTTCGACATGACCGCGCTGCTGGAAAATCCGCGCCTGCGCACGCCTGTCATGATGTATCTGTTCCACCGCATTGACGAGCGGCTGGACGGCGAGCCGACGATGATCCTGATCGACGAGGGTTGGAAGGCGCTCGATGACGAAGTGTTTGCCGCCCGCATCCGGGATTGGCTCAAGACGCTGCGCAAGCGCAACGCGCTGGTCGGCTTTGCCACGCAATCCGCGCGCGACGCGCTCGACAGCCGGATTGCGACCGCGCTGGTCGAACAGACCGCGACAATGATCTTCATGCCCAATGCGCGCGCACGGGCAGAGGATTATTGCGAAGGCTTCGGCCTGACCGAGCATGAGCTGGCGCTGATCCGCAGCCTGCCTGCGCACAGCCGCTGTTTCCTGGTGCGCCAGCCCGATGCAAGCGTGGTGGTGCGGCTCGATTTGTCGAACGCGCCCGAAGTGCTCACCATATTGTCGGGCCGCGAAAGCTCGGTCCGGCGGCTCGACCTGCTGCGCGAGGCGGTGGGCGATGATCCGGCGCTGTGGTTCCCGGCACTCACCGGCAAGCGCTGGCCGGGCGAAGCGCCGACACAGGCGAGCGACGATCTCGACAAGTGGGAAGCGGCGGAGTGACAGCCATCGCCGCCTCTCCCCCCGTTGCAGGCGGGATCAACCAGTGCCAGGCCGCGCTGGAAGGCGTGGGCGCGGGCATCGGCGCATCGCTGCGGGCGATTGATTGCGCGGCAGGGCAAATGTCGCAGGCCGCCTTCAGCCGCATTTTCGGCCCTGACGGCGCCTTTGTGCTGCCGCTGCAAATCATCCTCACGATCTTCGTCGCGCTGCTCGGCTATGGCCTTGTCACCGGGCGGCTGCGCATTGGCCTGTCGGCGCTGGCCCCCCGCCTCATCACGCTGGGCGTGGTGCTGACGCTGGCCACCAGTTGGATCGCGTTCCAGAATGTATTCTGGAATTTCCTGGTGGGCGGGCCGGACGAGATTGCCGGTGTGCTGATGGGGCAGGATGGGTCGGCCACCACCATCTTTGCCGACAAGCTGGATGTGGTGATGTATTCGCTGATGGAGGTGTCCGGCGGGCAAGGCGCGTCGGAAACCACCTCGATCTTCTCGCCGCGCGGGCTGCTGTGGGCGGGGGCGACCATGCTGCTGCTGGGCACGGTGGGCGTGCTCGCCACCTGCAAGATCGCGCTGGCGGTGCTGCTGGGACTGGGGCCGATCTTCATCGTGATGGCGCTGTTCAACGGCACGCGCGGCCTGTTTGCCGGATGGCTGAAGGCGGCGGTGCTGATGGCGCTGGCGCCGCTGTTTGCGGTGCTGGCGGGATCGCTGATGCTGGAACTGGCAACGCCGGTTCTCTCCGCGCTGCTCACTACGCCCGGACAGATCGACGTGCGCCCGGCCATGGCCTTCTTCATGATCGGCGCGGTGCATCTGGCGCTGATGGCGATGGTGATGAAAGTCGCCTCCACCATGGTGGCGGGGTGGAGCGTGTTCGGCATTTCCGCGCCGTCCGACCGCAATGACGAACGGCGCGGCTCCTCATTTGGCGCCGATCGGCCAGCCATACCGGCAATGGCAGGCCCTGCGGGCGCTGCGGGCGCGGCAGGTGCTGCCGCCGTCTCTGCGGCTCCGGCGCGCGACATCCGCGTGGCCACCGCCGCCGGATTGCAGGCCGCCAACGATACCGCCGCCAGTGGCGGAGCAAGCCGCATCACCACGCGCGAAACGCGCATCATTGCCGGCGCCGCCGGGGCCGCGCAGGCCGGGCCGGGCGCCCAACCCGGCGTGTCGCGCGCGCGCGGCATCGGCAGCCGCTTCAAATCTGCACCTGTCCGCAAGCCCGGACGCTCCACGGAGAAATCGTGACCATGACCCGCGCCATTCTCGCTGCGGCGCTTTTCGCCTCAACCTTCGGCCCGGCCCTTGCGCTGCCTGCTAACGCGCAGGCCGATCCGCGCCTCGTGGTGCAAACCTATGACGAAACGCGCGTGATCCGCGTGCCCGGCCGCGTCAATGTGCAGGCGACGATCCGCTTTGCCGAGGGCGAGACGATCCAGAACGTCGCCATTGGCGATTCGCAGAAATGGCAGGTGACGCCCAGCCGCAGCGCCAATCTGCTGTTCGTGAAGCCGCTCGATGAGCGTGCGGTCACCAATATGACCGTGCTGACCGACCGGCGCATCTATCTGTTTGATCTGGTCGCCAGCCCCGCGCACCGCAACCCGCTTTATGTCCTCAGCTTCATCTATCCCGATGACACGCTGACGCAAGGCGAACTCGCCGCACGGGCGGAGGCCGAGGCGCCTCCGCCGGTCGAAACGGCCAATGCGGATGAACTGGCCGCCGCAATGGATGATTTCGCCGTGCTCGATCCGGCCAGCCTCAATTTCGCTTGGGCGGCCGAAGGCGCGCCTGCTCTGCTTCCCGAAACCGTGTATGACAACGGGCGGGCCACTTTCCTCGCCTGGCCCACCGGCGCGCCGATGCCCGCGATCCTGGTGCTGAACGAGGAAGGCGTGGAAGGCCCGGTCAACTTTGCCG
The DNA here is from genome assembly GCF_037154115.1 of Alteraurantiacibacter palmitatis. NCBI lineage: Bacteria > Pseudomonadati > Pseudomonadota > Alphaproteobacteria > Sphingomonadales > Erythrobacteraceae > Alteraurantiacibacter > Alteraurantiacibacter palmitatis. The sequence goes on from NZ_JBANRO010000005.1 coordinate 125,226, forward strand.
TGCGCGGCGATGTGATCGTGATCGACGAAGTGCCCGCGCAGATCATCCTGCGGGCAGGCGATGCCAGCGCGCGCCTGCTCAACCGGGCGGCTCCCGCCCCTGCCCGCTCGTGACCCGGTAACGAAGGACCAAGCCCATGAAACTTGCGATGCGCCTGCCGGAAAAGAATTCTGCCGCAAGGCAGGACCGTGATCCGCGCGAAGATGCACCGACCGAGATCATCGATCTGGCCAGCCGCACCTCCTATCCCGCCGTTGCCAACCGCAAGGGCCATTCCGATGCGCTGGGCCTTGCCGCAGGCGTCGGGTTCGTGGCGCTGCTGGGCGCGGCAACGCTGTGGGGCCTCAATGCCAGCCGGATGCCAGACGAGGCGGCGCAGGCCCCTGCCGCTCCCGCCGCGGTGCCCCCCGATCAGACCGCGGTGGCGACCCCGCCGCCCGATATCAACGCCCTGCCATCGGCCAATGCGGGTGCGGTACAGCCGGGGACCGAAGCGGGCATGGCAGGGCCGGTGCTGGCGCAGCAGCCCTATGGCGAATACCAGCCGGTGCCCAATACGGTGAACTCCTATGCATCGCCCGTCGTGGTCTATGATGCAGGTGCCGCGCCGGGCGCGGCGCTGGCGGGCGCACCCGGACTTGCAATGCCGAGCGGCTCTGGCGAGAGCGGGCCGATCCCCGGCTCCACCTCTCCGGGTGATTTTGCCGCGCAGATCGGCGGCATTGGCGGCGGCCCGGCCACCGCGCAGCAGAGCTTTGACCCGGCGACAACCGTGGGCCAGGGCACCATGATCCCCGCCGTGCTCGAAACCGCGATCAACACCGATGTGCCCGGATATGTGCGCGCCGTGGTGAGCCAGGATGTGCGCAGTTTTGATGGGAGCCGCGTGCTGGTGCCGCGTTCCAGCCGCCTTGTCGGCCAGTATCAGAGCGGGCTGCAAGCGGGGCAGCGGCGCGCCTATGTCATCTGGACCACGCTGATCCGGCCCGATGGGGTATCGGTGAACCTTGCCAGCCCCGCCACCAGCTTTGACGGCACCGCAGGCCTTGCGGGCGAAGTCGACACGCGCTTCTTCGAACGCTTCGGATCGGCCATGCTGCTCAGCGTGATCGGCGGGCTCACCAGCCTTGCGGGCGGCGGGGCCTCGGTGGTGCTGGGCGGCGGGCAATCGGCCGCGTCCACCGCGGTGCAGCAGGATGGCACGCGCCCGCCCACCGTGCGCGTGCGGCAGGGTGAACCGATCCGCGTGTTCACCTCGCGCCATCTCGATTTCAGCCGCGCGCCGCGCTTGTAAGGGGCAGGTTGATGGCGGCAGAGATTCACCGGCTGAACGATGAGGCCGAGGCGGCGGCGGAAGCCGTGCTGCCTGCGGGCGGCTCGGTCTATCTCGACGCCTATCTCGCGCCGTTCCGGCAATGGCTGGAACGCGACACGGTGACCGAAATCCTCGTCAACCGCCCCGGCGAAATCTGGGTGGAGGATGCCGCGCATCCGGGGATGCAGTGCATCCCTGCCCCGCAGGTCGATGACAAGCTGGTGCAGCGGCTGGCAGAACAGGTTGCGCGCATCAGCCACCAGGGCATCAACCGCGAACATCCGCTGCTGGGCGCAACCCTGCCCGCCGATACCTATGGCGGGGCGCGCGTGCAGTTTTGCGGCCCGCCCGCCACGCGCCGCCATTGGGCGATGGCGATCCGCCGGCACCGCCAGCTTGATCTGCCGCTTGATGCCTATGATGCCGGCCCGCTGGTGCCGCCGCCTGAGGCGGAGATGCCCGATCCCGCGCAAGAGCCTATCGCTTTCCTGCGGGCGGCGATCCGGGCGCGCAAGACGATCCTGATTTCGGGCGGCACCAGCACGGGCAAGACCACCTTCCTCAACGCCATGCTGGGCGAAATCCCGCGCGAGGAGCGCGTGGTGCTGGTGGAGGATACGCCCGAACTGAAGCTGCCCGGCGCCAATGGCGTGGGCCTGGTCGCGGTGAAGGGCGAACTGGGCGAAGCCAAGGTGACGGCAAACGAATTGCTGCAATCGGCGCTGCGCCTGCGGCCTGATCGCATCGTGCTGGGCGAATTGCGCGGCGCGGAAAGCGTGTCCTTCCTGCGCGCGATCAATACCGGGCATCCGGGCAGCTTTTCCACCATTCACGCCAATTCCCTGCGCGGCGCGCTCGAACAGTTGAGCCTGATGGTGATGCAGACCGGCATCGGCCTGACGCGCAGCGACACCATCGCCTATGCCGCCAGCGTGATCGACGTGCTGGTGCAACTGGGCCGCAACGATGGGAAACGCGGCATCACCGCGATTGCGCGGGCGCAGGATCTGCTCTGAAGCAGCAGGCAAAGGCGCAGGCAATGCGTGACAAGAGGCCGGTTTGCCTTGCGCCGGATGGCGGAAATCTGCACATCAGGCCAGCAGAACGACCAGCGACCCCCAAGCAACACACGTGACCAAGGCCCGCGATGACGACGCTCGAAACCCTTTCCGCGCCTGACCGCACCAGCCCTGAACTGCTCTATTTCAACCGCGAGTTGAGCTGGCTTTCGTTCAACGAACGCGTGCTGGCCGAGGCGCGCAACACCGCCTATCCGCTGCTCGAACGGCTGCGCTTCCTGTCCATTTCGGGCAGCAATCTGGATGAATTCGCGATGATCCGCATGGCCGGGCTGGTCGGCCAGGTGCGCAGCGGCGTTGCCACGCTGTCGATCGACGGCAAGACCCCGCCGCAGCAACTGGCCGCCATTACCGCCCGCCTGCGGCAGGTGGAAACACTGCAACAGGCGGCCTTGGAAGAATTGCGCCCGCTGCTGGCGGCGCAGGGCATCCAGATTCGCGGCGGCGATCTGGCCGATCCGCGGGCGGAAGATTGGCTCAGGCAATATTTCATCGATCACATCATGCCGGTGATCACCCCGCAGGCGATCGACCCGGCGCACCCCTTCCCCTTTGTCGCCAATACCGGCATCGGCGTGCTGTTCAATCTGGAGCGGCAGGAGGATGGCAGCCGCCTCGTGGAAATGGTGCTGATCCCCGCCGCCTTGCCGCGCTTTATCCGCGTGCCCGAAAGCGAGACCGGCGGCGATGTGATCTACATGGCGATCGAGCGGCTGATCCAGCGCTTTGCCCCCGTATTGTTCCCCGGCTTCGCCATCCGGGGTGATGGCGTGTTCCGCGTGCTGCGCGACAGCGATATCGAGGTGGAGGAAGAGGCCGAGGATCTGGTGCGCGAATTTCGCACCGCAATCCAGCGCCGCCGCCGTGGGCAGGTGATCGTGCTCGAACTGGACGAGAATTTCGACCCCGAAGCCGAGGACTTGCTGCGCGAGAAGCTGGGCCTGGATCAGGCCTTTGTCACCAAGACGCTGGGGATGATCGGCATTTCGGGCCTTGCTGCCGTGGTGAACGAAGACCGGCCCGACCTCAAATTCACCCCCTACACCCCGCGTTATCCCGAACGCGTGATGGAGCATGACGGCGATTGCTTTGCCGCCATCCGCGAAAAGGACATCGTGATCCACCACCCGTATGAAAGTTTCGAGGTGGTGGTGGATTTTCTGCGGCAGGCGGCGGCCGATCCGGCGGTGGTGTCGATCAAGCAGACGCTCTACCGCGCGGGCAACCAGTCCCCCGTGATCAGCGCGCTGATCGAAGCGGCCGAGGCGGGCAAATCGGTCACCGCCGTGGTCGAACTGAAGGCGCGTTTTGACGAGGAGCAGAACCTCAAATGGGCGGGCGAGCTGGAACGCGCCGGAGTGCAGGTGATCTATGGCTTCATCGACTGGAAGACGCACGCCAAGATCAGCATGGTGGTGCGCGCGGAGGAAGGCGGATACCGCACCTATTGCCACTTTGGCACGGGCAATTACCACCCGGTGACCACGCGCATCTACACCGACCTTTCCTTCTTCACCGCCGATCCCGCCTTTGGCCGCGATGCCGCGCGATTGTTCAATTTCATCACCGGCTATGTCGAACCGCAGGGGATGGAACGGCTGGCGATCTCGCCGCTCAACCTGCGCGAGCGGCTGTATGAACTGATCGATCAGGAAATCGCCAATGCCCGCAGCGGCAAGCCGGCGGCGATCTGGGCCAAGCTCAATTCGGTGACTGAGAAGGGCATGATCGACCGGCTCTATGCCGCCAGCCAGGCGGGCGTGCGCATCGTGTTGATCGTGCGCGGCATCTGCTGCCTGCGCCCCGGCGTGCCCGGCCTGTCCGACAATATCTCGGTCAAATCCATCATTGGCCGGTTTCTGGAACACAGCCGCATCTGGGCCTTTGGGAATGGCGCGCCGCTGCCGGGCGATCAGGCGATCATTTATATCTCCAGCGCCGACGCGATGAGCCGCAATCTCAACCGCCGGGTGGAAACGCTGGTGCCGATCACCAATCCCACCGTGCACGATCAGGTGCTCGAACAGGTGCTGCTCGCCAATCTGCTCGATACCGAACAAAGCTGGCTGCTCGACGGGGAAACGGGCGAATACCAGCGGATCGAGGAAGATCCCGATGCCGAGGATGGCGATGGCAATGGCGTGCCCGGCTTCAACTGCCACGCCTATTTCATGACCAACCCTTCGCTGTCGGGCCGGGGCGGCGCGCTGAAAGACAGCCGCGTTCCGCGCCTCAGCTTGCGCAAGGGCGGGATGTAAGCATGGCATCGCTCAGCAAGCCGCGGGCGATCCCGGTGGATCGCCCCGATCGCGCCGTTATCGATATCGGCTCGAACACGGTGCGCCTGGTGGTCTATTCCGGATCGCGCCGCGCGCCTTCGGTGTGGCTTAACGAGAAGGTGACCGCACGGCTGGGGCGCGAACTGGCGACCAGCGGCAAAATGCCCGACAAGGCGATGGATCTGGCGCTGTCGGGCCTCTCGCGCTTTGCGCTGATCCTGCGCGATCTGGAAGTGGGGGATGTGCAATGCGTGGCCACCGCTGCGGTGCGCGATGCGACCAATGGCGCAAGCTTTCTGGAGCGGGTGCGCGCGCTGGGCCTTTCCCCCCGCCTGCTGTCGGGCGAGGAGGAGGCGCGCTATGCCGCGCTGGGCGTCATCGGCGCTTTTCCCGGCGCGGCGGGCCTGGTGGGGGATCTGGGCGGGGGCAGTATCGAACTGGTCAGCATCGCGGATGGCCTGTGCCATGGCGGGGCGAGCCTGCCGCTCGGCACGCTGCGCCTGCCGGCCCTGCGCACCAAAGGCGAAGCCGCCTTCCGCAAGACGGTGGAAAAGGAACTGGAGGAAACCGCGCTGACGGCGCAGGCGGGCCAACCCATGTATCTGGTGGGCGGCACGTGGCGGGCCTTTGCCGCCTTTGCCATGAATCGCCTTGATTACCCGCTCAGCGATCCGCACGCCTTCCGGCTGGATGCAGAGGAAGCGGTGCGGCTGGCCCGCAAGCTGCTGGATACGCCACCGGCGGAACTGGCCGGGATCAGCGGCATCCCCTCCAGCCGCGCAGGCGGTCTGCCCGATGCCGCCGCGCTGTTGCAGGTGCTGGTGGCGGTGTTCCAGCCCGCATCGCTCATCATTTCCGCCTGGGGCCTGCGCGAAGGCCTGCTGTTCGACCGGCTGGACCCTGCCGCGCGCGAGGCTGATCCGCTGATCGCGGCGGTCACCCATTTCACCGCACCGCGCGGCGGATCGTTGCGCGATGCAACGATGACCGCAGGCTGGACTGCGCGCATCGTCAATCCGCTGGGCAATGGCGCGGAACGGCTGCGCCTCGCCGCCATCCTGCTCGCCAAGGCGCAAACCCGGCTGGAGCCGAATATGCGGCTGAAACATTCGTTCGACTGGGCGATGGACAAGCGCTGGATCGGGATCGACCACCGCGGCCGCGCGCTGATCGGCGCCGCTTTACGCGGGGCCTGCGCCAAGCCCGAACCCACCGCCGACCTGCTGCGCCTGGCAAGCGAGGCAGAACTGCGCGAGGCGGCCGCCTGGGGCCTGGCCTTCCGCCTGTGCCGTCGCATCGGCGCCGGCAGCCGCGCCTCGATGCTCACCAGCCGGCTGGAACGGGAAGGCAGCAAGCTGGTGCTGTGGCTGGATGCAGACCGCGCCCAGCTCGCCTCCGATCTTGTTCGGGCAGATCTGAAAGCGCTGGCGGGCTGGCTGGGCTGCACCCCCGAACTGCGCATTGGCCAACAGGCAAAGGGCTGATCGCCGCTTTTTTGACACTTTTGTGACGGGCCGCAGCTTTGCTTGCCTTGGCGGCGTGAAAATTCTTGTGTGCCGGCTGGGACGGGGCAGGAGTTTTCAAGTTCGATGAGCAACACCATACAGGACAAGGCGCCGCAGGCCGATGCCGCGCCGCTGGATCAGGACGCGCTGGACATTGCCGCGCTCGCCCGCGCGGTGCTGGATCGAAGCATCAGGCCGCGCGCCGCCTCCATCCGCCGCCTTGCCGAAGCCGTGCTCGCCGCGCCCGCTGCCAAGGTGAAAAAGGCCAAGAAGAAGGGGCTAGGCAAGGCCGCAAAGGAAACCCGCAAGGCCCGCAAGCTTGCAAAGATCCCGTCGCGCAAGAAGGGCTGAGAGCAGCGGAACGAGCGGCAACTGGCGCGCAAGGGTCTTTCCTACACCTGCCCCGCCGCGCCACGCCGCAAGCGCTCTTTGACCCGTTCATCCTCGTCGTGCCGCCCCGCCCCCTCCGGCGGTGATCCGCCCAGCTGTCAACTTTGCATTTCGACAGCAAAATGCTGATTTATCGCAGCAATATACACAATGGGCCGGTTGACACGGTGTCAACTTCGACAGGTTTCCAACCGGCCCAAAATCGAGCAGTGCCTGGTCAGAACGGATCGCGCGTCTGTTCGTCAAACGGGCGCGTATCGGCGGGCGGCATTTTATAGGGGGGGCGCTGCGGCAAAGTGCGTTCGCCCTTCCACGGCACCTGATCGACATCGGTCCAGGCGTTCACCGTCAGCCGCCAGAACTTCCACCGCCCGTCCTCGCGCACCAGCCGGTCATCGCGTGTGCCCACGCCGAACACGAAATTGGTGCGGTAATCGGCGTTCCACTGGATGATCTGGAAGAAGCAGCGCACCCGCGCGCCTTCGGGATGCGGGTCCATGATGAAGTGGTTCATCAGATGCTGGCGGCCATACCACCAGTGCTGCCGGTCATACCACAGCTTGCGCAGGTTCGCCCGGATCGCCTCGTGCCCCTGAACCTTCCCCTGCCAGAGATGGTCGAATTCGGCATCGCGGGCAAAGGTGCCAATCGCCTGTTCCTCATCCGCCAAGTCGATGCCCCAGGCGTAGCGGGCGTAAAGCTCCTCGATCTCGGCGCGGTCCTGCGCGGGCATGATCGCGGGCACGCCTTCGGGCCAGCAGCTTTGGGTCATGGCGCATTTGTCTCCCGTCAATTGCCCGCTTGATTTGGGCAGCTATTGCCTCACAACTATCCCCACAAAATGGGAGAGAGCAATGCCGGAGATATTTCACGCTTTTCACAGCTTCGGGCTGCAACAGCGTGTGCCGATGCGGTTTGAAGCCGATGTGTTCGAATGCGAGGTGGAAGGCGAGATTCCGGAGGCGCTTCGCAACGGCGCCTATTACCGCACCGGGGGCGACCGGCTGTTTCCCACGCTGGAGGATGACATCATCCTGAACGGCGACGGGATGTTTTCGATGTTCCGCTTTGAAGACGGGCACGTCTCCTACCGCAGCCGCTTTGTGCGGACAGAGCGGATGAAGGCCGAACTGGCCGCGCGGCGGCGGCTGTATGGCAAATACCGCAACCGCTACACCGATGACGAAAGCGTCTCCAACCTGCCGCAGCGCGACAACACCGGCAACACCTATGCCTTTGCCCATCATGGGGAATTGTTTGCGCTTCGCGAAGACAGCCGCCCTTACCGGCTCGATCCTGAAACGCTGGAAACATTGGGTATCGGCGATTTCGGTGCGCTGGAATCCACCGCGCTCACCGCGCATCCCAAGATCGATCCGGAGACCGGCGAATGGTGGAGCTACGGCGTCTTTGCCAAGGGTGCGCCGACGACCGATGCCAGCCTGCACGTGTTCGACCGCGAGGGGCGGCTGGTGCGCGAACAATGGTTTCACACGCCTTACCCCGGCCTCAGCCACGATTGGGGCGTGACGCGCGAGCATATCGTGCTGCCGATCATGCCGCTGACCGCGGACGAGGCGCGGCTGCGCGATGGCGGGGATTATTACGAATACGATCCCGACCTGCCCAGTATGTGGGGCGTTATGCCGCGCGGCGGCGACCCGGCGCGCGATATGCGCTGGTTCCCCATCCCCGGCATCGTGATGGGCCATGTGATGAACGCCTATTCCGAAGGCGACCGCGTCATCATCGATACGCCGTGCAGCCCCGGCAATTGCTTCTCCTTCTTCAAGGACAAGCACGGCAAGACGCCTGCCATGCCCGAAACGATCACCCAGATCACGCGCATCACCTTTGACCTGTCGAAACCCGATGCCGAAGCGGTGACACTGGAACCGCTGACCGGCGCGCTGGGCGATATGCCCAAGATCGACGACCGCTTTGCCATGCGCAGATACCGCACAGGCTATTTCGCGCTGCGCGATTTTCCCCGGATGGGAATCGGCCAGATTGACTGGGAAACGGGCGAGGTCAAAGCGCAGGATCTGCAGGGCGCCGCCGCGCAGGAACCGGTTTTCGTGCCGCGCAGCCCCGATGCGGCAGAAGGCGATGGCTATCTGCTGGTGGCGGTGGACCGCTTTGCCGAAAAGCGTTTGGATCTGCTGATCCTCGACGGAAACGATGTCAGCCGCCCGCCGCTGGCCACAATCAAACTGCCCTTTGCCCAGCCGATGTGTTTCCACGGCTGCTGGGTGGGGGCCTGAAGGAGAACGACTGATGACCGATACCACCGCCGCCAAGGCTCGCCTTGAAGCGCAACTGGCCGAACTCAAGGGCCGTCTCGCGCGCCTTGAGAGCGAACTGGACGAGGAAGCCGAGAAGGATTGGGACGAACGCGCCAACCAGTTGGAGGACGAGGAGGCCGCAGAAGGCCAGGCGGCCATGATCAAGCGATCCATCGCCTCGACCGAACGCGCGCTCGACCGGATTGCCGCAGGCACTTACGGCGAATGTGCGCAATGCGGGGCGCAGATTTCCGCCGGGCGGCTGGAAGCGCGCCCTGAAGCGTCGCTGTGCATCATTTGCGCAAAGGCGGGTTGACGCACAAAGCGAAACGGGCCGGGGATCTACTCTCCGGCCCGCTTCGTGCTTTTTTCAATCTGGCTTAGTTGCCGTCGCCCGCATTGGGTTCTTCGATATCGATCACCGGCACTTCAACCGTGGCTTCCTCGGTGCGGATTTCGACATCGGCGGTATCAACATCAAACTCCGGCATCTGGCCGCCTTCCACGCTGACTTCGGGCAGTTCGCCTTCCTGGGTCTGCTCCACATCGCAGGCCGAAAGGCCGATCAGGGCGACACCGGCAGCGGCGGCGGTGATGATCTTGTGCATTGGTATTCTCCTTCCCACTGTAGAAAACACTGACTGGGGGATGAACAATGCTGCACCGGTATGGTTCCCGAAGGGGGCTAGCCCGCAACGCGGCGCACAAAACCTGCCACCATGCGCTCCACCTCGCGGCTGTCAGAGCCGATGGAGAGCGCGGGCGACAAGTGGTTGTGCCCGGTCAGGAAATGCATTTCGGGAAAGCGGCCCTTGGTCGCCTGCCACTGGCTGACCACTTGCGCCGCCTGCTGGTGGAAATCATCCGGATCGAATTCGGCCACCGAAAACTGGATCGGCACTTCGCTCGCCAGCAGGCCCGCCAGCGTGCTCGCCACACCCCAGCCGCGCGGGTCGGGGCCGTAATAGGCTTCGGCAAAGGCATTGGGCTTCGCCGTGCGCGTGTCGTAGATGCCGCTCATCAGCACAGCGCCCGCGGTGCCCGCCGCATGATCGCGCCGGTGGGCGAGGTATCCCGCCACATGGGTCGCGCCGGCTGACTGACCGGCCAGCACGATGCGCGCCGGATCGCCGCCATGCGCAGCAATGTGGGCGCGCAGCCAGTCCATCACCAAGACCAGATCATCCGGGCCGGACGGGAACCGGCTGGCAGGAGCAAGGCGGTAGGTAATTGTTACGCCCAAAAAGCCATGCCGCGCGGCAAAATCGCCCATATTGGAATAGAACGGACTGCCTTCGGTATGCTTGTCGCCCATTACGAAGCCGCCGCCATGGACGAACACAAATACCGGCGCGCCCGAAAGGCCATCGCGCGTAAACAGGTCGAGCCGGTGGCGCGCATCGGGGCCATATTCAATGTCGCGCGTCACCTTGGTGGCGGCGGCCATGCCCCGGCTCATGCTCGCCATCAGGCTCTGCGTGCCGCCGAGCATTTCGGGCGTGAGGTCAGGGCCAAGCGCCTGCAACTGGGCGCGGATATCGGGGGTCATTGGGTGTTCTCCATCAGCAGCACGGGCTTGATCGCATGGCCCGCATGGGCATCGGCAAAGGCGCGCTCAATTGCGGCAAAGGGGTAAAAGCTCAGCATCCGGTCAAACGGCAGGCGCCCCTGCCGCCAATATTCGGCCAGCAGCGGCAGGAAGGTCTGCGGATTGGCATCGCCGCCGAGGATACCTCGCAATTGCCGCCCGCCCGCCAGCATGGCGAACATCTGCGGGTTGAAGGGGCCGTGAGGGGCCGCCACAAAGCCGGCGGTGCCGTTCATCGCCAGCACCTCCAGCGCCATAGAGTGAACTGGCGCGGCATTGGTGGTGTTGAAGGTGAAATCCATGCCGCGCCCGGTGACACCCCGGATTGCGGCGGCCAGATCCTCTGCATCGCCCAGGAAGCAATCGGTCGCACCGAACTCGCGCGCCAGTTCGAGCCGGGCGGGATTGAGATCAACCGCCACGATGCGCCTTGCGCCCACCAGCTTGGCCGCCATCACAGCGGACAGACCCACACCGCCCGTGCCGAAAACCGCGATCGTATCGCCAAAGCCGACCTTCAGCGCCGCGATCACGCCGCCTGCGCCCGTTACCACCCCGCAGCCCAGCGGGCCGAGTTTTTCGAGCGGCAAGTCCTTCGCCATCTTCACCGCCGTGCGCACGGGCACGATGGCGTGGGTGGCAAAGCTGGACTGGCCGAAGAAATGCGAGTGGACAGGGCCTTCGCTGCCGCACAGCGCGGTCGATCCGTCGAGCCTTTTTCCGCCAAAGCACAATGGCATGGCCAGATCGCAATAGGTCGGCCGCCCGGCAAGGCAGGACGGGCAGCGCCCGCAGCTGTTACCGGACAGGATCACATGGTCGCCCACCGCGAAGCCGGAAACGCCCTCGCCCAGCTTCTCCACCACGCCCGCGCCTTCATGGCCGAGCACAATGGGTTGCGGGCTGTGCCTGCCGGGATGTTCGTGCAGATCGGTGTGGCAGATGCCGGTGGCGACAAGGCGGATGCGCATTTCGCCGGGGCGCGGCTCCTCCTGCTCCAGTTCGACCAGTTCGGGCGCGGCACCGCCCCGGCCCGACAGCGCAGCGCTAATCTTCATGGCTTGGCCCCCAGATGGTGATCGTTGCGGATATCGGCCACCGCCCCGGTCTGCGTCAGCAGGCTCTTGCGGCGCAGGAAACGGCGCAAGGATTCCGGCCCGATGCGCGGCGCGCCATAGCCCGACCAGCCGAAGCTGTCCGATCCGAAGGTGCGCAGTTTGGCAAAGGTGAGGAAGGTATCCTGCATGAAGATGCCGCCCGCGTTCAAGCGCCTGCCGATGGCCTTCGCTTCCTCTGCCGTGCCCGCGATCACGCTGGCGGTGAGGCCGAAATGCGTATCATTGGCGAGCCTTATCGCCTCCTCGGTATCGCTGTAGGCCATGACGGGGATGCACGGGCCGAAGGTTTCGTCCTGCATGATCAGCATATCGTGGTGCACATGGGTCAGGATGGTGGGGCGCATATAGAGGCCGCCGCCGATATCCTCGACCTCGCCTCCGGTCAGCACCCTGGCTCCCTTGGCCTTCGCGTCCGCAATATGCGCCAGCACGATGTCGGCTTGCGGGCCGTGCGTGAAGGGGCCGATATGCCCGGCGCGCGGATTGTCATGGTTCAGGCGAACCTCGCCCGCCTTTTCCACCAGCAGAGCCACGAAAGCATCGTGGACGCTGTGATGCACATAGACCCGCTCCACCGAATAGCAGACCTGCCCTGTGGCATAGACCGCGCCGCGCAGAACCGCCGTTGCCGCCCGCTCCAGATCGGCGTTTTCGGTGACGATGCAGGGGTCTTTGCCGCCCAGTTCCAGATTGCACGGGATCAGCCGCTGGGCGCAGGCGACCGCCACCTTGCGGCCCGTGGGGACAGAGCCGGTGAAGCAGATCGTATCCGCCTGCTCCACCACCCACTGGCCCACCTCGCCCGGCCCCGCGACATAATCGAACACTTCGGCCAGCTCGGGCACTTCGCGCACGGTTTCGAACAGCACTTCGATCACACGCGGAGTGACTTCCGAAGGCTTGAGCAACACCGCAGAGCCGGCAAACAGCGCGGGCACCGCATCGAGCAGCGCCAGCATCAGCGGCGCGTTCCACGGGCTGATGACGCCAACCAACGGGTAGGCGACGACCTGGCTTTCCACCTCCACCGTGGGCATCGATGTGCTCATCCCCTGCCATTCCAGCGCGGCGAAAGCGCGGGGCGCATCTTCCAGCCAGCCGCCAATATTGGCGCAGGTGATGAAGCCCTGCACATAGGAGGTGTGGCAGCCGCCGGTATCGACCGCGTCCGCTTCGCCAATATCCATGGCGCGCGCTTTCACCGCACCCAACCAGCGGGCTATGACCGCGCAGCGTCCGCCCACGCCCAGCGCTTCCCAGGCGGGTTGGCTGGCGCGCAGCCGCGCGGCCTTCTCGGCAACCACCGCGCTCGTCGCGGGCGTGATTGTGTAATCCACCTGCCCGGTGCGCGGATTGCGCACCGGCAGGACGGCAGCATCAGCGGCCATCGGTCTCTCTCCCCATTTTGCCAAGGTGATAACCGCCTTGGCGCAAGAGGCAATCAGAACCCGTAGCGGACGCCCAGCCAGAAGGTCTGCGGCACGCCCAGATCGATGGAGCCAGCCTGGTTGCGGGTGATGATTTCTGCATCAAACAGATTTTCCACCCGCGCCACGGCGGACAGGCGCCCGGCGATCGGCACTGACGCAAAGAGATCGACCACGGTTGCCGCCTTGAGCAGATCGGTCTCCAGATCATCCTCGAACTGGCCCGACACATGGCGCAAAGTGGCCGCCGCGCGAATGCCCTGCGCGCCGGTATAGCTGGCGGTCACAGTCCCTGAGAATTGCGGCGTCTGCGCAGGGCGGTTTCCGTCCAGCACGGATGCCGCGCCCGTGCCGCGCACCGCAGCATCGGTGAAGGCCAGGCTGGCATCGAGGCCGAAGGGGCCGCTTTGCCAGCCGCCGTTCACTTCCAGCCCACGCGCGCGCACCGCCTCAAGGTTCTGCCTCTGGCGCAGATTCGTGCCGATGGTGACATTGGCGATCGCATTGCGCACCCGGTTATCGAACACAGTCGCGCCGAACCGCAGGCCATCGGTCACCGCAAAATCGATCCCCGCTTCATAGCCTTCCAGCTTTTCGGGCAGCAAGGCGGCATTGGCGTTGGTGGTCACCGGGAACACGGCGAAGGGGCGATAGAGTTCGTTCAGCGTGGGCAGGCGCAGCCCGGTATAGGCCGCGGCGCGCAAGGATACGACCTCGTTCGCCTGCACCACCGCCCCGGCGCGCCAGGTCACCGCCCAGTCGCTGCGATCGGCATATTGATCATCGCGGATGGTCGTGCCCGCCGCATTGACCGCGCGGTAATAACCGTCCTCGATCCAGTAGCGATCCGCCCGCAAACCGCCGGTCAGCGTCAGCGCGCCCAGTTCCAGATCGTTTTCGGCATAGAGGCCCAGATTGGTGTTGACCCCGCCCGCAAACCGGTTCTGTGTCAGCGCGCCGGTGGTGGCATTGAAGGCGTCTTCGAGCAGATTGCCCTCGGCGCGGCGGTAATCCGTACCAAGACGCAGCGTCACCCCTTCGCCCAGCGGCGGGCGCACTTCGATCTTCCCGCCTTGCCCGTTCGCGGGGGTATCCTTCTGGTCCAGCGTCTTGTTGAAGGTGGTTGAGGAAATCACGACATTGGAGAAATTGCGCCACTGCGCATAGGCGAGCGCATCGACCTGCCACGGCCCCCGGCTTACCACACGCAGCGAGATATCCTCGCCCCTGCTGGTGTTGTCGGCGCCGGCAAAGCGCAAGGTCCGCTCGTCATCGAACGCCGCGCCGCGAAGCTGCACTTCGACATCGCCCAGCCGCTGCACCAATTGCCCGCTGACAGACCAGCTGTCATACGCGGCGCGCGCGCTGGCGGGCACGCGCTGGCTTTCGGGCGTAGTCCAGAAACCCTGCCCCCGGTCCCACCGCCCGGCAACCATCGCAAAGCCGTTGCCCACACGCGGGGCAAGGCTGGCGGAAAGCTCGGTCTCGTTACGCTGATTGGCAAGCGCCTGCCCGGTGAACGTGCCCAGTTCCGCGGCGTTAGCGCTGTCGAGTTCAATCGTGCCCGCCAGCGCGCCCGACCCGAACGGGCCGGAACCGCCGCCCCGCGTCACGCGGATATTGCCCAGCCGTTCGGGCGCAAGCGCGCTGAACGGCACATGGCCGAAGAAGGGATCGAGCATGGGCACGCCATCCAGCAGCACCAGCGCGCGGCTGGATGCGTTGCCGCCCAATGCACGCAAAGTCACCCCTTGCGCGGTGGGGTTGGAGGAACGGCTGTCCGACCGGCGGAATTGCTGGAAGCCTGCCACGCGGCCCAGCGCATCCTCCAGCCGGCCGCTGGCCGTGGTGACCAGCTGATCGCGGGTGATATCGACCGTGGAATAGGCCGGCGTGCCGGGGGTCAGGTCAAGGCCGCGCCCGATCACGACAATCCTATTGCGCGCAGGCACATTGGCGGGAACTGCGTCATTTTCCGCCGCGCGCTGGCTTGCGGCATCATCCGCCTGCGTGAACTGCGGCGTGAAATCCATATAGGAATCATCGTTCTGCGCCGCAGCGGGAACGGCGATCATCACGGCGGTGCAGCTTGCGAGCAACAGAAGCTTCATCGGGTTTCCCATCAAATCGACCCACCAAATTGACTTTGTCCGGCGCGCCTTAGCGGCTTCGGCTTGCCCTGTCACCCCGGCTTTGGCAGGTAGGTGGGTGAGGAGAGGGATTCATGCGTTATCTGACAGGCCTTGCCGCAGCGTGCGCGCTAGCAGGCTGCAATCTGGTGGTCGAGGATGATGCGCAGCAGGCCGCTCCACCCGCAGCAGTTGGAGAGAACGCCGTGTCCGCCACCCCGCCCTTGGTTCCCGCCGATCACGAACCGCTGCTGGCCAGCGCCGACCCCCGCCTTGCTGCCAACAAGCGGCTGGTTTACGATATGTATCGGATCGTGCTTCAGGCAGGCCTTGCCGATCGCGCCGGCGAATTCATCCGCACCGATTACATCCAGCACAACCCGATGGCCGCCCAAGGGCTGGCGGGCGTGCAGGAATATATCCGCAACACGCGCCCCGAACGCGAGATCCTGCCCAAGCTGGAATTGCCGATGATCAACATCATGGCGGAAGGCGATTTCGTCACCATCGCCTTTGTCCGGCCCGAAAAGGACAGCAGCGGCGCGACCTATTATTCCACCTGGTTCGATATGTTCCGCATCCAGGACGGCAAGATTGCCGAACATTGGGACCCGATGCTGAAAACCGATACGCCGATTGATCCCAATTCCAAGCGGATCGACAACTGATATGCGCGCAGCCGCAAAATTGGCGCTGGGATGCGCAATCGCCGCACTGGCTCTTTCGCAAGCGGGCGCGCAAGGGGTGGCACAGCCGCTGGTGCCCGATTTTCCGCCAGTCACCGATGCCGAAATCCAGAACCCCGATGCCGGTGACTGGCTCAGCTGGCGGCGCACGCTCAACAGCTGGGGCCATTCCCCGCTCACCCAGATTGACCGCAGCAATGTGGGCCAATTGCGGCTTGTCTGGGCGCGCCCGCTGCCGCCGGGGCATCAGGAAGGCACCCCGCTGGTGCATGACGGCGTGATCTATTTCCCCGGCCCCAGCGATGTGATCGAGGCGATCGACGCGCGTTCGGGGCAGATGCTGTGGCAATACCGCCGCCCCTTGCCCGAAGATATCGGCCAGTATCTGCCGGTCTACGACACCACGCGCAATCTGGCGATCTACGGCCAGCTCATCATCGGGCAGGCGGCGGACAATTACCTCTATGCGCTCAATGCCCGCACCGGCGAACTGGTGTGGGAAACCCGGATTGCCGATTACCGGCAGGGCGCAAAGATCAGCTCTGGCCCGATCATTGCCGATGGCCTCGCGATCACGGGGCGGTCGTGCGAGCCCGAAGGCGGGCCTGCCGCCTGCGTGATCGTGGCGCATGATGCCACAACGGGCCGCGAAGTCTGGCGCACGCCGATCATCGCGCAAGGCGATGATCCCAATGATGCCACCTGGGGCGGCGTGGCGCTGGAAAGCCGGCAGCAGGTCGGCGCGTGGATGATCGCCAGCTACGATCCGGAATTGAAGCTGATCTATATGGGCACCAGCGTTTCCGCGCCCGCGCCCAAGATTTCGCTCGCGGGGCCCGATCACGATTACCTCTACCACAATTCCACGCTGGCGCTGGATGTGCGCACGGGCCGGATTGTCTGGCATTACCAGCACATGGTCGATCACTGGGATCTGGACCACACCTTTGCCCGCATTCTGGTTGACCAGCAGGTCGCGCCCGATCCGGCGGAAGTGGCGTGGATGGCCCCCGATATCGTGCCGGGGCGCACCTATCGCACGCTGACAGGAATTCCGGGCAAGGTGGGCGTGGTGACCACGCTGGACCGCGAAACCGGCCGTTTCCTGTGGGCGCGGCCCACCGTGCGCCAGAATGTGATCGAACGGATCGACGGGGCGACAGGCCGCGCGCATCTCAACCCCGCCACGGTGCCGCTGGAATACGGCACCAGCCACGAAGTCTGCCCCGGCCCCACCGGCGGGGCGAATTACATGACCGGCAGCTACAGCCCCGACAGCGCCACGCTGTTCATGCCGCTGGCCAATCTGTGCGCGCAAATGACCGCAGTGGACCCGGCGCAGAACCCCGGCATCTACGGGATGAGCCAGCAGATCGCGATTGTGCCCGAAGCCGAAGGGATGCTGGGCAGCCTGTTCGCGGTGGACGCGGTGACGGGCCGCACCCGCTGGGAGAGGCGGCAGCGCGCGGGGTTCCAGTCGCTCATCACCACGGGTGGGGGGCTGGTATTTGCAGGGGACGCAGGCGGGTGGTTCAGCGCGCTGGATCAGGATACGGGCGAGGAATTGTGGGCGATCAATCTCGGCTCCTCGGTCACCGGTTATCCGGCCAGCTTTACCGTGGATGGGCAGCAATATGTCGCCGCCTCCACCGGACGCTGGCTGTCCGATGCCTTCACGCCCGAACTGACCCACGGCACGCAGAACACGCTGTTCGTGTTCGCCTTGCCACAGGCCGGGATCGGCGCGCGTGGGCCGGTGCGGCCCTTCCGGCTGGCAGGCGGCGCAGCAGGCTTTGACGATCCGGCGCTGGCGCAAAGCTTCACCCGCAATGCCAGCGCGGGCGTGTTCACCGCCGCACAGGCACTGGAGGGGCGGGCTGTCTATGCCCGCGCCTGCGCCGCCTGCCACGGCACCACGTTCCAGAGCGCGCCCGGCGTGCCGCCGATTACGGGCGAGGCCTTCCTTGGCAAATGGCGCGGGCGCAGCGTGGGCGATCTGTATACCTACACGCGCACCAATATGCCCACCGGCGCGGGCGGATCGCTGCCCGCGGCGCAATATCTGGCGCTGGTGGCCTTCATGCTGGAAGCCAATGGCTACCCCGCAGGGCAAACCGCGCTGGACGGGGACGAGGCGATCCTGCGCAGCCTGGGGATAGACTGAATTCCCCCCCCGGCCCCTCCCGCAAGCGCGAGGGGGACTCACTTTTTCTCCCCTCCCGCTTGCGGGAGGGGTTAGGGGTGAGCCAGCGACCTTAGGCCAAAGGCCCATCGACCAGAATGGTCTTGGTCTCGACATAGCCCCAGATGCCTTCATCGCCGCCTTCGCGCCCGATGCCCGATTTCTTGAAGCCGCCAAAGGGCGCGGTCCATTCCATACGCATCCCGTTCTGGCCTACCACACCGGTGCGCACCTTGCGCGCGATGTCATAGGCGGCCTGCGGATCATTGGTGAACACGCTGCCGTTGAGGCCGAACTGGCTTTCATTGGCGATGCGGATCATGTCCTCCTCGTCCTCTGCCGGGATCAGGCAGAGCACCGGGCCGAAGATTTCCTCCTGCGCGATGCGGCTGGTGTTGTCGACATTGGCAAACAGCGTCGGTTCGATGAAATAGCCCTTGTTGAGATGCGCGGGCCGCTGGCCGCCGGTGATGAGGTCGGCGGTCTTCTTGCCTTCCTCGATATACATTTCCACGCGGTCGCGCTGGCGACGCATGGCGAGCGGGCCAAGCTGCGTGGCGGGATCGTTGGGATCGCCGATCTTCACTTGCCGCATCACGCCCGCAATCGCCTCGGCCAGCTCGTCATGCCGGGCTTTGGGCACGATGGCGCGGCTGAGCATGGCGCAGACCTGCCCGCTCATCACGGTGATCGTGTTGCCCAGGATCTGTGCGGCGGCTTCAGTGGGGAAATCATCCCGGATGATCGCCGCGCTCTTGCCCCCCAGTTCCAGCGTGCAGCGCGTCATATTCGCCCCGCACACGCTGGCAATATGCATCCCTGCCGCGCTCGAACCGGTGAAGCTGACCTTGTCGAGACCCGGATTATGCACCAGATGGTCGGCCGCCTCGCGATCTGCGGGGACAAGGTTGACCGTGCCCGGCGGCATCCCGGCCGCCTCGGCTGCCTCGGCGATGATATAGGCTTCGAGCGGGGTTTCCGGGCTGGGCTTCATGATCACCGAACAGCCCGCGATCAGGGCATAGAACACCTTGTTCGCCATTATCGCAAACGGCCCGTTCCACGGCGCGATGGCCGCAACCACACCCACCGGCTCGCGCACGATGCACACGGTGTTCACCGCCATGCCGGGGCGGCGTTCCTCCCACTGGAAGCGTTCACCCAGACTGGCAATGCCGCGAAGGCCCGCCACAGCGCCTGCGTGCATCCCGGCCGAGGCGACCGCCAGCCCGCCGATCTGCGCGGTCCACGCCTTGGCCAGTTCGGGCACGCGCTTTTCCAGCTCGTCAATCATCCGCATCAGATGCGCCATGCGTTCCAGCGGCGGGGTGAAAGGCCAGGGGCCGTGATCGAAGGCGGCACGCGCGGCGGCGACCGCCCGGTCCATGTCGACATTGTCCGCATGAGCGACGCGGGCCACGACTTCCTCGATCACCGGATTCTCGATCTCGATCATCGCGGCGGTGTGCGGGGCGACCCATTCGCCGCCGATGAACAGCTTGTCGGGATGGCGGATATTCACGCCTTTGGGAAGTGTAGCGGCGGTCATGGTCTCTCTCCTGTTTGGTGTGATCCCCTGCGAATGCAGGGGCCTCGGGCTGTGTCGGCACAAGGTCCCCGCCTGCGCGGGGACTCACGGATTGGCATCAATAACTCGAAAGAATGGTGAGCGACTGCGTATCGAGCGGCAGGCCGCGCCGCTGCAATGCCAGCTCGCGGGTGCGCAGCTTGGCCTGCGTGTCGATCAGCCATGCGTGGATGGCCTTGACCTGATCGGGGGTCAGCCGGTCGTCCCATTTGGGCATCCCGCGCGGCACCAGCAGGCCGCCCAGCACGATCTGCTCAAAGCCTGCGTGGACGCCCTCGTTCATGCGGCGCAGATCGGGCAGCGGAGCGCGCGGCTGGTTCGAATGGCAGATGCTGCAATTGGCCATGAACAGCGCATTACCCATCGCCAGCATTTCGGGCGTGGCATCGGCATATTGTTGAGGGGGCGCAGGTGCCGGTTCCAGCGCGGGCAGATCGGCGGGGATTGGCACTTCGCCCCCGCCCAGCTTGAACACCAGCAGGCGGTTGGCATTGCCCTTGGCATAGGCGGCGGAATAGCCGGGGGTGAAGCCCCAGCCGCCTCCGCCCCAGCCTGTCTGCACCGCGACATATTGCACGCCGTCCACCTCGTAAGTCATCGGCGCGGCCATGATGCTGGAGCCGGTTTCGATGCGCCACAATTCCGCGCCCGTATCGGCATCGCGGGCGAACAGCGTGCCCGCCAGATTGCCGTGGAACACAAGGCCGCTTTGCGTGGCGAGCGCGCCGTGGCGGTCCTGCCAGCCCATTGACGGCACCGCCCACTTGGTTTCGCCCGTCAGCGGGTCGATCGCGCGCAGTTCGCTGGTATAGGGCTGGTCTTTCACCCATTGCCATTGCGGGTGGCTTTCCACCGCGGCGCGCACGGGCGGGGGCAAGGTGGGCGCGGCCGCTTCCAGATCGGGCGTGAACAGGATAGCGGCGCCTGCATTGAGGAAGTTCTCCTCGCGCTTCACATCGTCCACCGGCCCCGGCAGCCACAGCAGGTTCCCCATATCCAGCACATGCGCGAAATAGAGGCCCCGCGTGGGATCGTAGGCGGCGGGATACCAGTTGCGCGCGCCGGGCGATCCGGGGAACACGATCTTGGGGCTGGTCGTGTAATCGGCCTGATCCATCCGCATCTTCGGGCGCTGCGTCTGCAAATCAAACCCGTCGGCCCAGTTCACGCGCACAATCGCATTGGCGGCCAGCGCGCGGCCGGTTTCGCGGTCCACCACGAAGAAGAAGCCGTTCTTGGGCGTATGCAGCACCACGGGCCGCGTCTCGCCATTCACTTCCAGCTCGGCCAGGGTCATCGGCTGCGTGGCGGTGAGGTCCCAATTGTCCTGCGGGGTTTCCTGAAAATGCCAGTTCACCCGGCCCGTCTTGCGGTCCAGCGCGACGAGCGAATTGAGGTAGAGGTTATCCCCCCCGCCGGGGCTGCGGATCGCCTGCGGATAGGGGCCGCCATTGCCGGTGCCGATAATGACCTGATCGAACACGGGATCGTAATTGATCGCATCCCACACGGTGCCGCCACCGCCAATGTCCCAGCGCGTCTGCTCGCTCCAGGTGGCGAGAGCGGCGTCGAGTTCGGGGTTTTCCTGCGGCCCCGTGGCAGGATCGCGCGGCACGGTGAAGAAGCGCCATTCCTGCGCGCCGTCGGACAGGCGATAGGCGGTGACATAGCCGCGCGTATCATATTCCGCCCCGGCATTGCCGATCACCACCAGATTGCCCGCCACTTCGGGCGCGCCGGTCACGGTGTAGCCGCGCGTCTTGTCGACGATGGTGTCAACCTGCCATTCAATCGCGCCCGTTTCGGCATCGAGCGCGTAAAGCACCCCGTCGAGCGCCGCGACCAGCACCTTGCCTTGGGCGACGGCAAGGCCGCGATTGGCCCAATCGCAGCAGGCAGAGCGCGCGATCTGCATATCCATCTGCGGGGTGAAGGTCCACAACTCCTCCCCCGTCGCCGCGTTCAGGGCATAGACACGGCCCAGATTGCCGCTGGCATACATCACCCCGTCGATCACGAGGGGGGTCGATTCCTGCACGCGCGCCGTGCCAAGGTCATATTCCCAGGCAAGGCCGAGCTGGCCGACATTTTCCTTGGTCAGACCGCCCAGGCGTGAAAAGTAGCTTCCCGCCCAGTCGCCGCCATTCGTTTCCCAATTGGCCCCCGCGCCATAGGTGCTGGTATCGATATCGGGCACATCCTCGCCGCAGGCCACCAGCGCGAGCGGAAGGGCGAGAGCACGAACAAGACGACGGATCATGCTGGCCACTCACCCCTGTATTGTTCCAGAACGCTTTTCAGGCTGCGCGGCTTGCGCCCGGTGATGCGCTCCACATCGTCGCTCAGCACGGCAAACAGCCCTTCGCGGATGGACTGGCCGAAGGTGACCATGCCTTCGCTCGCCCACGGGATCGGGCCATCGGGCACAATATCGCTCGCCTTTCGCGGCACGCCCAGACTGTCGAAATAGCGGTACATCCCCTCGTCATCGACGTGCTGGAGTTCGATGGGCTTGCCCGCCATGTCGGAAATCATCGCCACCGCCTGCGGCACCGAAAGCAGTTCCGGGCCGGTAATGTCGTAGGCCTTGTTCTCATGCCCGTCCTGCGTCAGCACGCCCACGGCGGCGGCCACGCAATCGTCGCGGCTGACAATCGCCACCGTGCCATGCCCGGCATTGTCGGGCTTTGAGCCAGCCAACAGCGCGGGGATCGCCATCGCGGTCGCCACCGCCTCGGCATAGAGGCTGTTGCGCAGGAATGTGTAATCCGCGCCCGATGCCTTGATGATCTGTTCGGTGTTGTAGTGGTCTTTCTGTTCGACGCCGGGATGTTCCGCCATCCCGCCGCCAATGACGGAGGTGTAGACGATATGCTTCACCCCGCCCGCCACCGCCGCATCCACCGCGTTGCGGTGCTGCTGAACCCGCGTGCCCACGCGCAGGGTGGAAATCAGCAGCAGCTTCTCCCCCCCTTGCATTGCCGTGGCCAGCGATGCCGGATCGTCAAAATCGGCGTAGCGCACGTCTGCCCCCCGCGCGGCGAGGTCAGCCAGCTTGTCGACATTGCGCGACAAGGCGATCACTTGCGCGCCTGCGTCCAGCAATTGCTCCGCCGCCGCATGGCCGAAATGGCCCGATGCGCCCGAAACGATGATCTTGCCCAAGAATCCTCTCCTTCTCTTGGCGGAGATACTAACGGGTGTTACGGTTGACGCAACATAGCATAGGGAGAGAATTGATGCCGCAGCTTGCCATTGAAGACCGCTTGGCCTTGCAGGATCTGATTGCCGATTATTCCTGGGCGCTCGATACCGGCGATGCCGAGGCGCTTGTCGCCTGTTTCACCGAAGATTGCCTGATGAGCGAGGAGGTCTTTGACGATCCCGACATCTGGCACGGGCACGATGGCATTCGCGGCCTGATGAAGCATTACGCCAATGCGCCGGGCTTTCCGGGCCGCCAGCACCATGTGACGCAGGTCAAATATTTTCCGCAAGGCGATGGCAGCGTGAAGCTGAAGAGCTTTGCCTTCGTCACCGAATGCGAGGGCGAGCCGCCTTACACGCTGCGCTTTGCCGGTTGGTATGATGACCACGCGGTCAAGGGCGCGGACGGGAAATGGCGCTTTGCGCGGCGGATCGTGCGGCTGTGGGATGGCGAAGTGCTGAAAAACTTCCCCGGCCGCGGCCACTGGGTGCCGCGCAAGCGCCCCGACAGCCTGATCATCCGCAAATAGGGCGCTTGCGAAGGGCAGGCACGCGCGGCAAGAAGGCAGGAACAGGGGAGAGACAAATGCAGTTGAAATCCGTGCTGGCCGCCGCCAGTTCCATCGCCGTGCTGGCCATAGCCGCACCTGCACTTGCAGCGTGCGAAGATCTGGCCGGGATGCCGATTGAGGGCGGGCGGGTGACGTCGGCCGAGGTGGTGAATGCGGGCGGATTTGTTGCGCCCGCCAATCCGTTCGGCCCGCCGCCGGGCATTGCCGCCTCCCCCTTTGCCGATGTGCCTGCCTTCTGCCGCGTGCAATTGACGCTGACCCCCACATCTGATTCCGACATCACATCCGAAGTCTGGCTGCCGCTGACGGGGTGGAACGGCAAATATGTGGGCGTGGGCAACGGCATCTGGGCAGGCTCGCTCTCCTATACCGAGATGGG
Source organism: Alteraurantiacibacter palmitatis (assembly GCF_037154115.1). NCBI lineage: Bacteria > Pseudomonadati > Pseudomonadota > Alphaproteobacteria > Sphingomonadales > Erythrobacteraceae > Alteraurantiacibacter > Alteraurantiacibacter palmitatis. Next base: position 148,955 of record NZ_JBANRO010000005.1, read on the forward strand.
CCGCAATGTGGTGCGCAGCTACGCCACTGCCGCCACCGATACCGGCCACACCGGCAACGGGCTGACCGCGGAATGGGCGATCGGCCATCCGGAAAAGCTGGTCGATTTCGGGCACCGCGCAGTGCACCTCACCACCGTGGCGGCAAAGGCGGTGGTCGAGCGCTTCTATGGCCGCGCGCCGACCCGCTCCTATTGGAACTCGTGCTCCACCGGGGGCCGACAGGGGCTGATGGCGGCCTATCGCTACCCCGATGATTTTGACGCAATCAGCGCGATGGCCCCGGCCAATCCAATGACCGATCTGATGACGCAGACGATGTGGCAGGGCTGGCAGCCGCAGCGTTTTGGTGCAGCGATCACCCCGCAGGTGCTGGGCGCCGTGCACGCTGAAGTTATCCGCCAGTGCGACGCGCTGGACGGGTTGGCGGACGGGCTGGTGGGCAATCCGCTGCAATGCCGGTTTGACCTCTCCCGTGTCGATCTGACGCCGGAACAGCGGCAGGCCATGGCGCATATCTATGGCGGGGTGCGCGACAATGCGGGCAATCTGCTTCTGCCCGGTTGGCCCTATGGCAGCGAGATGCAACTGGCCGCGCTGGTGATGGGGCAGGAGCCGTTCCCGGTGGCGATGAGCTATTTCCGCGACCTCGTCTATTACGGGCGCGAAGACTGGAACTGGCGCACCACCGATTACGCCGACTATGTCCGCGACGGCGCGGCCTATGGGGCGGGCATCCTCAACGTCCCGCATGATGGCCTTGCCGCTTTCTTTGCGCGCGGGGGCAAGCTGCTCCTGAGCCACGGGTGGAATGACGGCCTCATCCCCGCGACCAACACGCTGGCCTTCCATCACAGCCTCTATAACGCGCTGCCTGCCGCGCAGCGCGACGCGCAACTCCGCCTCTTCATGGCGCCGGGCATGGATCATTGCAGCGGCGGCGAAGGGCCGAGCGTGTTCGACACGCTGGGCGCGATTGATGCCTGGTCGACCACCGGCACCGCACCCGAACGGCTGATCGCCACGCGGCCCACACAAGGCGGCGGCGGAATGCCCGGCGGCCCGCCTGCCCCTCCGCGCGAGCCGATGGAGCGCCCGCTCTGCGCCTGGCCGTTGCAGGCGGTGTATGACGGGGTAGGCAATCCGGCGGTCGCATCCAGCTTCCAGTGCCGAATGGGCGGTTAAATGCGAGTTCCCCCCCTCCCAAGCGGGGAGGGGTTGGGGGGGTGGGGGTTCAGCTTCTCTTGGGAGGAACCCCCATCCCAACCCTTCCCCAAGGGGAAGGGCTTTCGGGTACGATCCTAACCGCGCGGCACCAGCAACCAGCCAAGCGCCATATGCGTATCGGCAAACCAGCCGCTGTCCTGCTCCTGCGGCACAATGTCGCCGGCCGGATTGGCAGCCCATGCGCCGAATGCCTCTGCCCACAGCGGCCCTGCGCCCACCGCCATGCGGGTGAGCGCGATGAAACCGGCATCGCAGCTATTGCCCGCACAGCCCTGCGCATCGCCGGTCAGTTCGGCGGCAAGCATATAGCCCGCCTCTGCCGCAACTTCCCCGATCAGCAGCGCGTCAGCATGGCGGGTAATGCCTGCGATCAGCGCGGGGCGCGTATCCACCAGCGCGCGGGCAAAGCGAATCACATCGCCCTCCACCGCCATGCTGGGTCGCCCGGCAGCCGCGCCGGCGGCGGCAAAGCGGTTGCCCGCCGCCAGCCCCGTATCGTGGACAAGCCCGGTATGGCTGCCGTGCTGCCAACGCCAGCGCGCCAGCGCCGCCACGGTCGGCACGGCCAGCGCGCCGGCCACGCCGCCGGCGATCAGATTACGCCGTGTCAGCTTCATCACGCGCCCCCTGCCACGGCGTGCGGGCCAGCCGCCAGATAATCGGCAATCGCCTGCAACTGTTCATCGCTCACCTCGCCACGCGGGATCGCGGGCATATTGCCGATGCCGTTACGGGCGGCGGTGATGATAAACTGGGCGGGCAGGCCGCCGCGCGCCTCCAGCAACGGTTCGGGTCGCCCGGCGCGTTGCAAAAGGCCCGTGCCCATGCCGTTGGGGCCGTGGCAGGCGATGCAATATTCGACATACAGCGCCTCGCCCCCGATGACGCCGGGACGCTGCGCCATGGTGATGGGTTGCGGCATACCCGGCGGCGGGCCTGCCGGGCCGGCGGCGGCAGGAGCGGCCTCGCCACCCGCATTCTGCGCCACGGCAACGCCCGCGCATCCGGCCAGCGCCACCGCCAGCGCAGTTCCGAAAACGACAGCCTTCCTCATGCGCCGGCCTCCTCTGCACCGGGCCGCCCGTAAGCGCCCCAGATCCCGCTCTTGCCCGGCGCGATGATGCCGTTGGGGTCGAGCGCGTGTTTCACCTTCTCGTTCAGCCGCCGCATCGCGCCATTATTGAAATCATAGGTGTCGGCGACAAGATCCATATAATCCAGATGGGTGCGGTATTCGCCATAGCCGTGCTGCTTGGCATCGGCCACCAGCGTGCGGAAGAACGGATCGACCCGCGCCATCATCGCCGGATCATCCTTGTTGAAAATCATCGCGTTGACATTGGTCAGGTGCCTTTCGCCAAAGGCGAAGCTGCCTTGGTAATCCATGCCGTATTCCTGATAGCGAGCATAGGTGCGGCGGAACTGCGCCAGCGCCTTGTCGCCGTCCTGCTCGATAATCGGTGAAAAGCCGATATGCCCGCCGCGCCCGCCATACCAGTTGACGTTCTGCATGGGGAAGGTGATCGGCGTGCCTGTCCAGCCGGAATATTCCATCGGCTGCCCCTTCACCCAGCTGGTGGGACGGATGGAGAGCGGCCCGGCATTGCCCATCGCGGTTTCGAGGATCTTGTAGGCCGCCTTGTTGACCTCCTCGCGCCCGTATAGCCGCAGGGATACGCCCCACCAGCCGATGTTGAAGCGGCGGCGGATCGCATCGATCACATCATCGGTGATCGCACCGGGCTTGTCGGTCCAGTCAGTGCGGCGCGTCAGCACAGCCGCGGCACGCAGCCAGTTGCCGATGCTGGGGCTTTGCGTCAGCACCCGTTCGCGCCGCAAGGGGGCGATGGTGTCCACCATCACCTTCAGGTCTTCGGGCCGGTCGAATTCGACATCCATGCCCATCAGGCTTTCGGGTTCGGGCATCATCCACATACCCATTTTGGTCACGATGCCGAAATTGGACTGGACGAACATCTGATCCCAGCCCGGCCCAAAGCCGAAGGGATAAGCCTGCCAGGTGGGCGCATTGGTAAACGCGCCCATGCCGGTGCGCACCAGATCGCCATCGGGCAGCACCACTTCCAGCCCGCAGATGTTCTTGGTGTGCTCCCCATAAGGGGTATAGCCCACGCCCCGGTCGAGCGCATTGCCCATCACGCTGCCCCAGCTGTTGCCGGGGGTGGAAAGCCAATAGGGCAGATTGTTCGCCTGCACATAATCATACAGGTCGTAGAAGCTGACGCCCGGCTCGACGATCACCGTGCCAAGCTCGGCATCGAATTCGATCCGCTTCATGCGCGACAGGTCGAGCACAACGCTGCCCGCCAGCACCGGCGCAGTGCCGCCATAACCCAGATTCTTGCCCCGGCTGATGGGGAACAGCGGGAGGCGGTACTGGTTGGCCACGCGCACCACCGCCTGCACTTCCTCAACGCTTTCGCACGCCACCGCGCCCGCCGGGTGGTGCAGCGCATCATCCACCGCGAACTTGTCCATGTAGGAGCGGCGGTCGAGATCCTCGAAGAACACCTTGCCGCTGCCCAGCACGGATTCGAGCGCGCGGCGCGCCTCGTCCATTTTCTGCGCGGTGAAGCCGGGGGGAAGCGGAATGTCAGCCATGCATTTTCACCTTGTCAGCCGGCCGCCCATTGGGTGCGGGCGGGCGGGCGCGTGCCGGCGTCCAGCCGGATCACCTCGCCATTGATAAGCGGGTTTTCGATAATGAACAGCGCGGCGCGGGCGAACTCCTCAGCTCTGCCTGCACGGCGCGGAAATTCGGCATCCTTCAGCAGCTCGGCCACGAAGGCTTCCGGCAAGAAGGACACCATCGGCGTTGCCATGAAGCCCGGCGCAATCCCGGCGCAACGTATGGCATGGCGCGACAGGTCGCGCGTCCAGACCAGCGTCAGGCCCGCAAGGCCCGCCTTGGCGGCGGTATAGGCGCTCATCCCCTCCTGCCCTTCGTAGCTGGCGATCGAGCAGGCGTTGATGATGACGCCGCGCTCCCCATCCTCGCCCACTGGCTCGGCGCGAGTCATCAGATGGGCGAAATGCGCGGTGATGGTGATCGCGCCCAGCAGGTTCACATCGATCACCTTGCGGATCGCCACGACATCGCCCGGCCCTTGCGCACTGGCGATGGGGCCGATGCCGCCGATCCCGGCACAGTTGATCAGGATATGCGGCGGCCCGTGTTCAGCCGCAACCTGCGCCGCGGCGGCAGCCACCTGCGCCTCGTCCGTCACATCGCAGGCGATGAAGGACGCAGCCTGCACAACTTCACCGCCAAGATCGAGGCTGACCACGCGCGCGCCCCGCGCCAGCAGCGCCTCGACACAGGCGCGGCCAAGGCCCGAATTGCCGCCCGTCACCACCGCCAGAAGTCCCTGCGGATTCATCGCGCCTGTCCGATCCTCTCTCGCCATGTGCCGCGCGATTCTGCTGCGCGACTTTAACGAGCGTTACTTTTGATGTAGTGTCGCCCCAAGTCAAGCAGAGGGGAGAGCGACTTGGCCGAGAGGGATGAACTTTACGCCGTAATGGACGCCTATCTGGCGGCACTGGCCGCGCGCGATGCGTCAGCCGTGCCTTTTGCGGCAAAGGTTTTCACCACCGAAAACAACGTGGAAATCGCCCCCGGTGATGGCTGCTGGAACACGGTCACCGCGCTGCATCCCTATCGCCTGCTGATGGCGGAACCGGATGCCGGGCAAGTCGCCGTGTTCACCGCGCTGGAAGAGACCGATGCGCTGAACCCCGCCTGCGTCCGGCTGGAAGTGGGCGCGGATGGCTGCATCACCGGGGTGGAAACGGTGGTGGCGCGCAACAAGGATGAGGGCTTCCCCTTTGGCCCGCAGCATTTTGTCGACAAGCCCGAAATGACGCTGCCCGTGACCCCTGCCCCGCGCGCTGAACTGGTGGACATCGCCAACGGCTATTTCGAGACAATCGAGCGGAACGCCGGCACCATCCGCACCCGCTTTCATCCCGAATGCAACCGGGTGGAAAACGGTGTGCAGACCACCAACAACGCCGATTTCCCGCTGCCCATCGCGCGGCTGGGATGCGCGGAGCAGTTTGCGCTGGGCTGGTATCGCTATGATGACGAACTGCGCGGCCGCCGTTTCCCGCTGGTGGATAGGGAACAGGGCATCGTGCTCGCCTATGGCTTTATCGACCATTCGGGGAAGCTGGGCGATTACACGCTGACCGACGGCACCCCGGCGCGCAGCCCGGTGCGCCGCCCCCATTCCTATTATCTGGCCGAAGCCTTCAAGATCGTGGACGGCGCCATCCGGCAGATAGAAGCCGATTTTCTCACCGTGCCCTATCGTATGCCCAGCCCGTGGGACGCGCGGAGGTAATTTTTCCTGCCGCTTGCGAGAGGGGTCAGGGGTGGGCATGAAGGACGCATAAGCTTGCCGGCGAGGCTACTTCTTCGCGGGCGGGAGGGGAGAAACACTTTATGATCCAGCCGCGCCACATGGCCGCGCTTGCTTTGCTTGCGGGCGTGTTCATCATGGAAGGGTTCGATATTGCCGCGATGTCGATCGCGGTGCCGCGGCTGGATGAAGCGCTGGGGCTGGAACCGGCCAGCTTTGGCTGGGTGTTCACCGCGCTGTTGATCGGCCTTGGCCTGGGCGGCGCGCTGATTGCCCCGCTGGGCGACCGGTTCGGGCGGCGCGCGCTGATCGTGGGCGGGTGCCTGGCGACGGGCGTGTTCACGCTGATAACCGCCACCGCAACATCCGTGACCGAATTCCTCATTTGGCGGCTGCTGACAGGTCTGGCGCTGGGCGCGTGCCTGCCCAATGTCAGCGCTCTGTCGAGCGAGCTTGCCCCTGCCGGGATGCGCGCCACGGTGATGGCGGTGGTTTCCGCAGGGATTCCCGTGGGCCTTGCGCTGGCGGGGCTGTCGGCACCGCTGCTGATCGCGGCGGCGGGATGGCCAATGCTGTTCTATACCCCCGGCCTGTTCGCCGTGCTGCTGGCCGCCGCACTGTGGGTGATTCTGGACGGGGGCAAACCTGCCCGCGCCGAGGCAGCCGAGCCCAGATCCCTCGCAGCCAAGCTGCCGCAATTCACGCTGTTTGCCCGGCCATGGGCCTTTCCCTTTGCGGTGTTCTCCACCATGCTCGCGCTCAATGCGCTCAATCTCTATCTGCTCAATTCCTGGCTGCCCACCGTGCTGCCGCAAGCCGGCCTGACGATGGATGTGGCGGCGCAAGTGGCCGGCGTTGCCAATCTGGCGGGGCTTGCCATCGGCATCGGCGCCAGTGTGCTGATGGATCGCTGGCGCAAGGGGCTGACGCTGATGCTGCTGTTCGGCAGCATGGCCGCCAGCTTTGCCGTGATAGGCCTGACCGCGCCCGATACCGCGCGCTGGACGCTGCTGCTGATGGTGGGCGTGGGCGGCGCGAATGCGGGCGGCATGGTGCTGCCCGGCCTTGCCGCCTATCTGTTTCCCGCGCGCCTCTTGTCGAGCGCGGTGGGCATGGGCGTGCTGGTGGCGCGGCTGGGCGCCTTTGCCGGGCCGCCGCTCGGCGCGGCGATGATTGCCGCCGATGTGCCTGCGCGCACATTCCTTGGCGTGGCGACCTTCCCGGCGCTTGCCTGCGTCGCTGTGGCGCTGCTGGTAGGCCGGGCGCTGCTGGTCAAGGCACGCGCAGAGGCGAAGGATACCGCATGAGCCGCCTGCATATCCATTCCGAAACCCACGCCGTTTCGCGCATAGGCTGGCTGCGCGCCGCCGTGATGGGCGCGAATGACGGGATCGTCTCCACATCGAGCCTGATTGTCGGCGTGGCATCCGCCGATGCGGACAAAAGCGGCGTTCTGGTGGCCGGCATGGCGGCACTGATCGCGGGCGCGATGTCGATGGCGGCGGGCGAATATGTCTCGGTCAGTTCGCAAGCGGACACCGAAAAGGCTGACCTTGCCCGCGAGACGCGCGAATTGGCCGAATTGCCCGATGCCGAACTGGAGGAACTGGCCAGCATCTACCAGAAGCGCGGCGTCTCCCGCGAAACCGCGCTGGACGTGGCGCGGCAGATGACCGCGCACGATGCGCTTGGCACCCATGCGCGGGACGAGCTGGGCATTTCGGAAGTCACCGCTGCGCGCCCGATTCAGGCGGCGCTCGCCTCTGCTCTCACCTTCAGCGTGGGCGCGGCCGCGCCGCTGGCCGTGGTGCCATTGGTACCCGAAGCGATGCTGGTGCCCGTTGTGGCGGCGGTGTCTCTCGCCTGTCTTGCCTTGCTCGGCGCGCTGGGCGCAAAGGCGGGCGGAGCGCCGCTTGGCCCGTCAGTCCTGCGCGTCAGTTTCTGGGGCGTGCTGGCGATGGTGGTGACGGCGGCCGTGGGCAAGGCCTTTGGCGCGGTGGTGGGCTAGGTCAAAACGCAGGGGCCGGAACCTTAGGGACGAAAATCGAGGCTGCCGATCCGTTCGGCAAAGCGCCAGCCCTCATCGGTGCGCACCACAAGATCGGTGAAGGTGCCGATCAGCGGACTTTTCGCATCCTGTACCGGCAGGCCCCCGTCCCCGACAGAATTCCCCATATAGAGCACAATCACGCTGCGCGCGCGGGCGGTGTTTTCGTCCACCACATCCACCAGCACATTGGCGATGGTGTGGCGCTGGGCGCGCGCGGGGCGGGCGAGGAAACCTTCCAGGATCGCATCGCGCCCGCGCACCGGATCGCCCCCGCTGGGGCGGCGGAACAGCGCGTCTTTGGTATAGAGTGCGGCGCAGGCGTGCCAGTCGGCATCGTCATTGGCCCAGGTATAGGCGTGGATCAGCCGCGTGACATCGGCCTCGATCGCGCGGCGCTCATCCGGCGTCATCTCATTCCCCTTCGGGCCGCGTCGCTTCGAGGAAGGCGCTCCGCCCCGATGCGTCCTTCGCTTCCAGCCGGGCGATCATGCCCGCCACCAGCTGCGTCAGCGCGGCGATATCCTTCTGGTCCATTCCGTCGAACAGATAGGCGGCGACCTTGTCGGTCTGCGGGCGCATCGCTTCGTACAGGCGCTGGCCTTCTTCGGTCAGCGTCAGCCATTTGCGGCGGCGGTTGCTCTCGTCGCGGACCACGGCCACGCGGCCATGCCGTTCCAGCGTGGCGACCGCGCGGCTGACGCTCATCACATTCACCCCGGTCAGCTCCGCCACCTCGTGGCTGGCCGTGCGCCCCAACGCGCCGATCGTCATCAGCAGGCGAAATTCGTTCAGGCTGATGCGATAGCGATGCGCCAGATGCGTGCTGAACGGCGCCATCAGCCGGTTGTTCAGTTTCAGCAGATCATGCAGCAAAGCCGCATTGCCCGCCATTCCCCCCTTTGTGTCACCCACCTTGGTCGAACCCTTCGAATTTGCGCCCCGTCAATGCGACCCGGCTTTGCGCCCCATATTGGCAAAGCCTGTTTGCGCCAACACTAACACCTGTTAGCATTGTTGCACAGGAATCACATATCGGGAGAGATGGGGCAATGGCAGCCTTTCCGCAAACCATTCATTTCATTGGCACCAACACGCCGCGCCGCGTGGAAATGGCGGTGCGCAATCTGGACGTGGAAGGCACGATTCCGCCCGATATCGAAGGCGCGTTTTTCCGCGCCGTCCCCGACAATGCCCATCCGCCAATGTTCGCGGATGATATCGCCCTGTCCGCCGACGGGATGATTGCCAAGTTCGATTTTACCGGCGGCGCAGTCGATTTCGCGATCAAATATGTCGAGACCGAACGTTACCAGCTGGAACGCGAGGCGCGGCGCGCGCTGTTCGGCAAATACCGCAACCCCTTTACCGATGATCCTTCCGTCGCGGGCAAGGACCGCACCGTCGCCAACACCACGCCGGTCTGGCACGCAGGCCGCCTGTTCATGACCAAGGAGGACGGGCGCGGATACGAGGTGAATCCGCACACGCTGGAAACCGTGGGCAAGTGGGATTACGAAGGAAATCTGAAATCCCAGACCTTTACCGCACATCCGCGCATCGATCCGGTGACCGGGGAGCTGTTCTTCTTCGGTTACGAAGCGGGCGGCCTGTGCGATCCCCATGTCGCCTATTGCATCGCGGATGCCGACGGCAATCTGGTGAAGGAACAATGGTTCGAACAGCCTTACCTCTCCACCATCCACGACTTCGTGATCACCGAGAAATACGCGATCTGGCCGATCTTCCCCACGCTGGCCGATCTGGACAGGATCAAGGCTGGCGGGGAGCATTGGGCGCACCGGCAGGATCTGCCCAGCTATATCGGCATCATGCCGCGTTACGGCGATGTGCGCGAAATGAAGTGGATCGAGGGGCCGCTGGGCGTATCCTGTTTCCACGAGGTCAACGCCTATGACGACGGCGATCTGGTGCATATCGATCTGTGCCTGTCGAGCACCAATGCGTTCCAGTTCATGCGCGAGGCGGGCGGGATCCATATCGCGCAGCAGGACATTCAGGGCGCGCTGACCCGGTGGACGCTGGACATGGGCAAGGACGCCCCCACGCTGACCGAGCGGCCGCTTGGCCCTCCGGGCGATCTGTGCCGTCTGGCCGATGCCGATCAGGGCCGCCCCTATAACCGCGCCTGGTATCTGTCGATGAACCCCAACGCCAAGGGCCCGCCAATGCTGGGCGGCCCGGTGGGTGTGAATTTCAATTGCCTGCTCAGGATCGAGCCGGGCAATGGCCGCATCAGCGCGATGGAACTGCCCCCCGGCGCAGGCATCAGCGAACCCGCGCACGTCCCCTCCAGCGAGGCGGGGCATGGCGGCTGGCTGCTGAGCGTGGTGGATATTCCGAACAGCCCCAACCCGGCGGATTACGCGTCCGAATTGTGGATTGTGGAAGCCGATGCGGTGGAGCGGGGACCAGTCGCCAAGGTCAAGACAGGCCTGCCGCTGCGCAGCCAGGTGCATGGCACCTGGGTGAGCCGCGCCAGATTGGATGCGTCCTGCGTGAAATAGCGCGCGTGGCGCCTTCGGTCAGACCAGGCGGCTGATGGCGAGCGCCAAAGCGCCAGTCCAGAACACGCCCAACCCCGCCAGCGCGAGGCGCCAGAACACGGCGCGCATATGCTGCCGGTGCCGGCATTCCGCATCCGCCAGCGGCGGATCAGCCGCGATATTGCGCAAAGCAGTGCTTGCCATGGCACGTCTCCCTTCCGCTTCCCGGCATCCCCGCCAGCAAGCGATGCACCATGGATTAGCAAGGCAGGGTAAATATTCTCTGATCGCGCGCAAAATACAGCATCCGCTGTGCAAGCTGGCCCTTGCGTCCGCCACGCAGCGGGGCATACTCGCCACGGGGAGAGAAGCGATGACATACAGGACGCTGCTGGCCGCCACGCTGGCTCTTGGTCTTGTTCTGGGGGGCGCGGCGCAAAACGCTGCGGCGCAGGACCAGTCCCTTGACGATCAGATGGCCGCGCGGTTCCAGCCGCCGCCGCCCGGCTGGCAGATGCCGCGCACCGAATGGGGCGATCCTGATCTGCGCGGCAAATGGCCTGTCGATTATCTGGGCCAGACCCCGCGCGAACGGCCCGTCCAATTTGGCACCCGCGCCTTCCTGACCGATGCAGAATATGCGTCCGCCTTCGAGGAGGCGCAGTCCCAGCTCGATCGCTATGACGAGGAAGTGGAAGTTGGCGTGATGAGCATGGGCCATTGGGCCGAACGCGGCCATCCGCTGCGCCAGACGTCGATGGTGGTGGAACCCGCCAATGGCCGTTATCCGCCGCTCACCCCGATGGGCCAGCGTTTGCGCAGCGAAGAACGCACCAGCTGGAACACCGAAGTGTTCGACCGGATGGAAGATTTCGGCATTTTCGACCGCTGCCTGACGCGCGGTATGCCCGGATCCATGCTGCCCGGCGCCTATAATGGCGGCATCCAGATCTTCCAGTCGCCCGGCCTTGTCGCGATCCAGCTGGAGATGATCCATGAAACGCGGCTGGTCTATCTCGACGGCCGCGCACCCCCACCGTCATCGGTGCAATTCGACCTTGGCTATTCCGTCGGCCATTGGGAAGGCGACAGTTTGGTGATCGAGACGACCAATTTCCGCCCCGGCATGGCAATGGGCCCTGCGCCCAATTCCGCTCAACTGCACATTACCGAACGCCTCACGCTGATGAACCCCGATCAGGTGCGCTATGAAGCCTGGGTGCGCGATCCGCTGGTGATGGAAGGGCATTACAAGCTCGACATTCCCTGGCTGCGCGACGAGGAATACGGAATGTTCGAATATGCCTGCCACGAAGGCAATGTGCAGATCCGCGGCTATATCACCGCGACAAGTCCGCGCTTCGCCGCCGAGCGTGAGGCAGCATGGGCCGCGCAGCAGCACACATCAGGGACACCGAATGACTGACCAGCCCCAGACAGCAGCCCAGAATGATACCGAGGAACTGGCAGGGCCCGCGATCTTCTGGATCTATCACCTCAGCCGGATAATCTTCGGTGGCTGGTGGCTGTTTTCGGGTCTGATGCATTTCCTGTGGCCGGAAATCCAACCGCTGGGCAATCACCCTGCCGCGCGCGATTTCACGCTGGCTCTGATGGCCAGCGGATTGTTCGATATCATCAAGGTGATCGAGGTGATCCTTGGCATCACCATCCTTCTCAACCGCGCGATGCCGCTCACCATCATTGCGTTGGTGCCGATCAATCTGGTGATCGTGTACTGGAATTTCGTGCTGGATGAAGGCGTTGTGGAATGGACGTTCGGCGCGATGTCCATTTTGTTCAATGTCATTCTCGCCTGGCCCTGGCGCCGCTATTTCTGGCGTCTGTTCACCTGGAAAGGCCGCGCCGATTTTTCGACCGAGCCGGGGATTCAGGATTACCGCATCTGAGCATTCGTCATGGGAGAGAGCCGAATGAAATCCACCCTCGCCGCCGTTTTGGCCACCACCGCACTGGCGCTGGCCGCCCCGGCCGCCGCGCAATCATCCGCTCCGCCCGTTGCGGGATGCGACCGGGCGTGCCTGATCGCGCTGGCCGATACCTATGCGCAGGCGCTGATCGATGATGAACCGGGCGCGGTGCGCTGGGCCGGAAATGCCGTGGTGATGGAGAACCTTGCGCGCAGCCGCCCCGGTGAAGGCGCGTTCGACACGATCACTGGTGAAGGGACGGACAATTACGCGGTGCACGTGGCCGATCCGGTCAGCGGGCAGGTGGGCCTGCTCACCATGATGGTGGAAGGCGATGCGCCGGTTCTGGTCGGCATCCGTCTGAAGCTGGACGCCAGCGGCGCGGTGGAGGAAGCCGAGCATCTGATCGCCCGCAATCTGTCCGAAGCGCAGCTTGCCAATCTGCAATCGCCGCGCAGCCAATTGCTGATGCCGGTGCCGGCCGCCTATGCCGACAGCCGTTCGCGGCTGATCTGGCTGGGCGCATCCTATTACGATGCGCTCGATCTCAACAATTCGCGCTTTTCCAACATGGCCGATGATTGCGTGCGCCACGAAAACGGCTTCCAGACCGCGCGCAATTCCTTCACCCGGCCGGGCGTGGTCTTTTCCGACAGCGAATTCGCCTATCTGGGCGGCCTTGGCTGTGCGGCGCAGATCGATACCAATATGTGGGAATATATCGACACGATCGAAAACCGCCGGGTGGAAATCGCGGATGAGGTGACCGGCCTCGTCTGGGGAGTCAGCCATTTCCACCATGCGATGGACAAGGATTACACCCCGCTGATCGGGGTGCCATGGTTCGAAAGCCGCGATATGCGCCGCTTCAACGCGTTCGATATGCCCGCCATCCACATCTACAAGATATGGGGCGGAGCAATCCACGAGATCGAGGCGCTGGGCATTGTGATGCCCTACCAGTCGCCCCACGCCTTTGTGCGGTAAAAATCTGATCTGAAAAGAAAAAGGGCGGGGAAGCACAATGCCTCCCCGCCCTGATTTCTGGTCTGAGCGCGGTCAGGCCTTTTTCGTCAGCGCATTGGCCAGCAGTTCGGATACGAAGCCGAACACCGCACCGATCACGATCGAAATCACCACCGGCAACAGCGCCTCGGTTGCGCCCTTGACGCCCAGCGCAATCGGGCCGGCGACCGCAGCGAAGCCGTAAACACTGGCCGGAATGACCGAGAGCTGCGGGATCTTGCTCGCCAGACAGATCACGAAAGCACCAAGACCGACAGTAACCGAAATCGCCCATGGATCACCCAGACCCGCCAGCGGCCCGCTGGCCAGAAGCACGGCGGCCACGCCCACCAGCGCGCCGAAAGTCATGCCCAGAATAGCGGTCATCAGCCCCTTCGTGCCGGCGCCCGACTGGAAGAAGCAGCCCCAGGCGATAAAGGACACCCAGACCAGCCCGGCAATGGCGGTGGACGCGCCCGGCCCGAAATAGAGCCAGGTATCCAGGACGGCCAGCACGCCGACCGAAACTGCAAGTGCAAGATATGCGGACATCAATCTCTCCCTCCCGAAACGATTTGCCCAAAAGATTGGTCGTTTTCGTATCCCCGCTCCGGTGTTTCCCGGATGCGGGCAGACAAGGGGTAAAGGAAGCAGGACGCGCCGACAATAGCAGCCAGGAAACACCCATGAAAAAGGGGCCGGAAGGTTCCCCCTCCGGCCCCTGTTCTCGTGTTGGTGAAACCGAACCCTAGCGGCCCGAACGCGGACCGTAGGTGATTTGCACGCGGCGGTTCTGCAGTTCGCGCACACCGTCGGCGGTGGGAACGCGGTTTTGCGTTTTGCCGAAGGCTGCGCTGCTGATGCGTGCCGCGGGGATGCCGCGACCGGCACAGGCGGTGATGGCCTTATCAAGCGCTTCGGACGGGCTGGCGCAAAATGGTCCGCAACTTTTCCGGCGCAGTGCGGCGCGGATCGCTCAAATAGATTTCGTGGTGATGCCCTGCAAAAGTCAGGCCGCGTGCGGGCATGATCTGCTTGTGCAATTCGGCCAGCTTGGGTGCTTCTGCGGCAAAAGGGCCGAGATGGAAATGTTGCAGGCACCGCCCCTCATCCAGCATGGCTTGGCGCACGGCGGAAAGATCGGCCGCCTGCCTGCGTGTGGCCGCCTTGCGCGCCAGAGCCTGCGCCAGATGCTCCGCCGTAATCCATCGCGGCACCATCAGCATCAGCGTCCAGCACCACTCCTCCCGTCGATCATCTGCATAGGCGTCCAGCCGATCGGACCACCACAGCCCTTCCAGCACGGGCACGGCGTAATCGCGGCCCAGTTCCTGCTTGCTGAAGAACTTCAGCGCATAAGCCGCGGGATAAAGCGCTGAGAGAGCAGCGGTGTAATCCTGCCCGCCCGGCGGCCCCCGGCCATCCACCATAAGATAGGGAAAGGGCGGCAGAAAAATCTCTTCCCACCCCTTTGTGAGCGCTGTGAAATAGCCGCGTTCCTGCTTTTTGAGATCAACCTTGTCCGCCATCTCACCCCCCTCTTGCCACCTCCATCCGGTTAGCGGACATGGTGGGGCGAAGGATGATGGTTGCGACAGAGCGCGATCAACTTACGGCAGATGGCATCTGAACGCGCCTAGACCAACGCGTAATAACGCAGGCAATTGCCGTCGCTGCGCCGCTCTCCGACTCCGATAAAGACATGGCGTGTCAGCCAGTCATGCTTGCCCACCGGCGTTTCGAATGTGGGGTTGCCGCGCAGGTAATAGTCCTCGTGCGGCACCGGCGCGCCGTTGTTGAAAGCCCAGTCGCGCAGGCGTGCCATGGTGTCGGGCTTGCGCCCCCAGAGAAAGCCCTTGTTGTGGAGCAGGATGATCGTGCCGTCCTCCTCCTCCAGCAGATAGCGGGCATCAAAGACGGCGGTGTCGTCGGGCCGGAAATAGGCATAATCGCCGCCCGATCCCGGAATCGCCCGGCCGCGCAGATGCGGGCCTTCGAATGTGCCCCCCTTTACGAGCACCGCGCTGCGCATCCCGCCATTGGGATGCGGGGCCATGGTGTAAACCTCCGGAAAGGTCAGCCGAACTTCCATCACGAATTCCAGGCGCGGATTGTCCAGCGTGGAAAAGGGCGGGGAGAAGGGGGTGGTGTCGGAAAATTCGGTCATGTCGCTATCCCAGTTCAATCAGGCCACCATCCACCAGCAGATCGGCGCCGGTGATGAAGCCTGCATCCTCGCTGGCCAGAAACAGCACGGCTTTGGCTACTTCGTCGCTCGTGCCCATGCGGTGCATGGGGATATTGGCGATCATCATGTCTTTCAGGCGCACGACATCGTCCGGCCCCATGCCGGGGTTGCGGTGCAGCAGCGGGGTGTCGATCGGGCCGGGCGACACAAGGTTGAGGCGGATCCTGCGCGGCAGCAATTCCTTGGCGAACACCTTCATCGCCATGGCAAGGCCGGCCTTCGCCGCCGAATAGGTGCCGTTGCCTTCCAGCGGGCCGTGCGCGCCGATCGAACTGGTGACCACCACGCTGGCGCCCTCGCCCATGATGCGCACCGCCGCTTGCAGCGCAAAGACGCAGCCTTTGAGGTTGATGGAATGGACATGGTCCCAATCCGCCTCGGTTATCGCGTCGAGCGGCGCAAACCCGCCAACACCGGCATTGATGAACAGCACGTCGATCCGGCCATCGGCGGCTTCAACCTGGGCCACCACATGGGCAGTGGCCCCGATATCCGCAATGTCGGACTGGTAGCCGGTCGCGCCGGGGATAGTGGCCACTGCCGCGTCCAGCGTTTCGCGGTTGCGGCCGGTCAGGTGCACCCTGGCCCCTTCGGCGGCGAAGGCCTGCGCAGATGCAAGGCCGATCCCCGAATTGCCGCCCAGCACCAGAACAATCTTGTCGGCAAAGCGCATCATACCCTCCTGCAGTATGGGCCTTCAGAATGGCCCGATGGGGTTTGGCCCGCCTTCAATCACGTCCTGCATCACATCCCAATGTTCCGCGATCAGGCCGTCTTCGATGCGGAAGATGTCGATCACCGCCCAGCCCAGATCACCCGGCCAACGGCGCACATGGTAATGCACCGTCACATGGTCGCCATCGACCAGTGCGCGCTTCACATCGTGCACTGCTTCGGGCGTTGCGGCGCGGATCATGTCGAGGAAGCGCTTCAGCCCTTCCCTGCCCGGCTCGGCGGCCTGGTTGTGCTGGATGTAGCCGGGCGCAATGAAGCGATCGACCGCGCCGGAATCCATCGGGTTCAGAACATGGGCGAACATATCCAGCACCAGCTGGAGATTGGCCTCTTCTTCGGGCGTGCGGCTCACGCAGCCACCTGCTGCGGCAATTCATCGGCGGGCAACTTGCGCCCGCGCATCGCGTCCACCGCCTTTTCGGCCAGCATGATGACCGGCAGATTGGTATTGCCGCCGGGCACGGTGGGCATCACCGAACAGTCGATAACGCGCAGGCCCTCCACGCCGATCACGCGGCACTCCTCGTCCACCACGCTGTGCGCGCCCATGCCCATCGCACAGGTGCTGGTGGGGTGCTGCGCGGTGTAGCAGGTGGCGCGAATGAGATCGGTCAGCTCGTCATCGCTTTGCGCCGCGGCACTCGGCATACGCTCCTCGCCCACAAGGCGGGCCATCGGCTCGCTGGCATAGATGCGGCGCGCGGTGCGGATGGCGCGGCGCATCTGCACGAGGTCGGCCTCCTCCGCCATCAAATTGAGCGTAACGGCGGCTTCTTCCAGCGGGTCGGCGCTCTTCAGCTCCACCCAGCCGCGGCTTTCGGGATGCAATTGCACCACGCCCGCCCAGAACACATGATCCTGTTCGGGCTTGATGCCGGGGAACCAGGTCTGCGCGTCAAAGCGGATCGGGTTGACCATGATCTGCATATCGGGCCGGTCGAGATGATCGGCGGTGCGCACCACGACATTGCACGAATTGAGCTGGCTCGCCATCGTGCCCTTGCCGGTGAGCGCCCAGCGCACAGCGTTCAGCGCCAGCCTGTCCCAGCGCAGATGCCGCAGGAAGGTCACCCGCTCCTTTGCCAGCCATTCGAGGCTGGTGGTGGGATGTTCCTGCAGATTGCGGCCCACGCCGGGGCTGTCGTGCAGCACATCCTTGCCGAAAGCCCTGAGATGCGCCGCCGGGCCGATCCCCGACAGAAGCAGCAGATGCGGCGAATTGTAGGTGCCGCCCGACAGGATCACTTCGCGGCGCGCGCGCACAATCCGTTCGCCATCGGGCGTGTGGACCGCCACACCCACCGCGCGCTTGCCTTCAAACACCACGCGGGTGACCTGCGCATTCTGCCGCACATCGAGGTTTTGCCGCCCCATGGCCGGCTTGATATAGGCGCTGGCAGCGGACACGCGGCATCCGCTATCGTCCACCGTCTGCTCGCCGCGGGCAAAGCCTTCGGGCACCGCGCCGCCCAGATCATCGGTGGTGGCAAAGCCGGCATTGGCCGCGCTCGCCATCATTTCCTCGTGCAGCAGGTATGGGCTGTCGATCGGGCGGATTCGGACGGGGCCGCCGGTGCCGTGATACAGGCTTTCCCCGCGCCAGCTGTCCTCCATCTTGCGGAAATAGGGCAGGCAATCGGCATAGGACCAGCCGCGCGCGCCCATCTGCGCCCACTGGTCGTAATCGGCCGGGTGGCCGCGCATGGCGAACATACCGTTGATGCTGCCCGATCCACCCATCACCTTGCCGCGCGGCATCGGCATACGGCGGCCGTTGAGATGCGGTTCGGCTTCCGTCAGGTAGCGCCAGTTGAACTGCGGCATGATCATCGCCCGAAGGAAGCCCAGCGGCATCCGGATATAAGGGTGATCGTCGTTCCCGCCCGCTTCCAGCAGCAGGACATTGCTGTGCCCATCTTCGGAAAGGCGCGCGGCCACCACGCAGCCCGCGCTGCCACCGCCCACCACGATGTAATCGAATTGCGCCTCGTCCATATCGTGCAAACTCTCCCGTTGAGCACATATGCTAACGAGCGTTATGATTACGCGCAACCGCGAGTGCGAAGCGCAACTATTTCATACTTGCGTTAATTTCGCATATCTGAAATAAGCGCCGCCTTAACGAAGGGGCGACTTACGTGATCAAAACCACCCATGTCGGCAGCCTGCCCCGCGGGCCGGAACTTGTGCCTTTGCTTCTCGCCCGCGACAAGGGGGAGGATTACGATGCCGAGGCCTTCGACCGCATGGTGCAGGCCGCGGTTGACGATGCCGTGCGCCGGCAGATCGAAGCAGGCGTCAGCATAATCTCCGACGGGGAATTGGGCAAGGTCGGCTATTCGACCTATATCATTGAGCGGCTTTCAGGTTTTGGCGGCCATTTGCCGCGCAAGCCCGCGCTCGATCTGGCCGCAGTGCCCGATCTGGCGAAGAAGCTGGCACACATCATGGGCGCGCAGGAATTCACCCGCGCCAGCGCCATCGCCAAGGTCGAACTGGTCAATCTCCAGCCGCTGCACGACGATATCCGCCGCTTTGCCAATGCGCTGGCCGATCATGGCCGCGATGCCAATGGCGCGACAGTGAAGGCCTTCCTCAACACCGCCTCGCCGGGCCTCATCACCGCGTTCCAGCCCAACCAGTATTACCCAAGTCACGAGGCCTATCTGGCCGATCTGGTTACCGCGATGCGGCCCGAATACCACGCCATTGTCGAGGCAGGTTTCCAGGTGCAGTTCGATTGCCCCGACCTCGCGATGAGCCGCCATACCGGCTATCAGGACATGAGCGAGGGCGAATTTCTCGCCACAATCCGCGCCAATGTGGACGCGTTGAACGAGGCGACCGCCGATATCGACCCTGCCGCCATGCGGATGCACGTTTGCTGGGGCAATTACGAAGGCCCGCACGATTTCGACATTCCGCTGGAAAAGATCATCGACATCGTGCTCGCCGCCCGTCCCGCCACGATCCTGTTCGAACACGCCAATCCGCGGCACGAGCATGAATGGAAGGTCTGGCGCGATGCGGCAGAGGCCGGCAAGCTGGACGGCAAGATCCTTGCCCCCGGCTTTATCGACAGCTGTTCGAACTACCTCGAAACACCCGAACTGATCGCGCAGCGGATCGAACGCTTTGCCGATATCGTGGGCAAGGACCGGGTGATCGCCAGTTCGGATTGCGGCTTTGGCACCTTTGCAGGCTATGGCAAGATCGACCCGGCGGTGGCCTGGAAGAAGCTTGCCGCCCTTCGCGAAGGCGCGGACATCGCGGATAAACGGATCAGCTGACCATGGCAGACATCCTCTCCAGCGCACAGAATTCGCAGGTCAAATCGGCCACGCGGACGCTCGACATCATTGAATATGTGGTAGCGCACAACCGCCCGATGGTGGCGCAGGAGATTGCAACCGCACTCTCCATCCCGGTGTCCAGCCTGTCCTATCTGCTCTCCACGCTGGTCGAGCGGCAATATCTGGTGCGCGAAGGGCGGCGCTATTCCTGCGGGCCGGGCCTTGCACGGCTGCAATCGGCCAATCCGGGTTTCACACTGGCCGATCGCGCCGCGCCGCTGGTGCGCACCTTGCGGGTTCAGCTGGACGAGACGACCAGCTTTTTCATCCGCGACGGGTGGGAGATCGAGGCGATCGTTACCGAATCAAGCGAGCAGGCGCTGCGTTATTCGGTGCCGCAGGGTCGCCGGCTGCCGATGCACGCGCTGGCCGCGGGCAAGGTGCTTCTGGCCGCCCTGCCGCCCGAGGAGCTTGACCGCTATTTCGCGGAAACCGAACGCCGGCACTTTGCCGAAGCCACGGTGACCGACGAGAAGCGCCTGCGCGAACAGCTGGACGAGGCACGCCGCACCGGCTTTGCGATGACGGACGAGGAATTTTCGCTCGGCATCGTGGGCATTGCCCGGCTGGTAACGATCGATGGGGAACCGGTCGGCTCGCTCAGCGTGGCGGTGCCCAAGGTGCGCTTCGACGACGATCTGCACGCGCGCGTGGCCGATCTGCTCGATCGCACCGCGGACCTGCTGGAAGGCAATTAGAACCCTTCGAGGAAGTCTGCCGTCATGCGCGCAGCCTCTTGCTCAGCCGGAGGAGGTGATGGCTCCTCCATCGCGTCGCCTGGCAAGGCCCGCCGGTAAACCCGTCCCGCCTCCCAACCGCCCAATGCTTCGCCTTCGGCTGCCCGAACCAGCGCATAAGGCGCAAGATCCGTGCCGACATAGATCATTTGCGCGCTGTCCGGCCCGGTCAGGCGAAAGCGGAAGATATCGGGAATCGCGCCGGGGCGCGGATCGTCGAAAGCCAATTCCACCGCACCCTGATATTCCAGCGCGGTCATGCTGGCAGTGCTGCGTATGCCGGGGCGGATATTGTAGAAGGCATTGCCATCCGAATTGAAGGTTTGCGGCCGCGACCAGCGCCCTCGCCATTCGCCTTCGCGTGGCTCCTCCAGATGAAAGCGGAAAATGGTGACGCCGCCGGCCTGCATATCCCAGGCCCCGGCCAATTCATCGGGCGCACTGTCATCCGCCTGCTGCGCGGCCAGCGGGCCCGATACCGCAAAAGCCAGTATGGCAAGGAAAGCGAGAAGCGACCGCAGCATCATGGCCGCGCTGATACATGGCCCATCCGCATTCGGGCAAACGAAAAGGCAGGCACGCAAAAGGGGCGACCGGTTGCCCGGCCGCCCCTCCTCTCTCCGTCTCTCCCCGGAAAGGTTGCGCGCTTAGCGGTTGGCGCCAACGCCTGTGGTGCGCCAGCTTTCGGCATAGGCGGTGCGGGCCACGTTCGAATAGGGAACGGGGCTGATCACGGCCTTGATTTCGGTCTGCACGTGCGGCTCGACAGTCGGCTTGGAAGTGCCGCCGTTCGGCTCGCCCCACACCAGCTTCACTTCCTTGCCCATTTCGACCTCGTCCGGATCGATCATGGCGAGGGTCAGCATCTTGCCTTCGTTCGAGGAATAGCCGACCCAGGTCGACACGCCGATGAACTTGCCGTCCACGGTGCGCACTTCGTCAAACGGGTGCATGGCGTAAACCGCGCTGGGGAATTCGAAATACTTGGCGCGCTCACCCGACGCAAAGAGCGAGGAGAGGACGCGCAGCATATCTTCGTTGTCCAGCGCCAGCGTGACCTTCTGCTTGTGCTTCTGGTCCTTCATTTTTTCCAGCGCTTCGCGGCCCACGAAATCGTGGTCGAACTTCACGATGTGGCCGTAACCGATGTCCCACGGGGTCAGGTAGTAGCCTTCGATGCTGTCGGGGACATAGGAGCCGCCGATCGAGCACATACCGGCATAGGACTTGCCCGATGCCCAGCTGCGGAAATCCTTCATCATCTGGCTGTCGCCGGTGTAGAAGGCGGGCAGCGGCGAAGGCAGCCAGCCCGATTCCAGCGTGTTGGACGAATAGGCGCGGCCGCCGACCAGCTCCAGACCGTATTCCTTGCCTGCTTCCACCAGCGCGCCATGCACGGTGGCGTAATCGGCCCAGGGGCCGAACAGTTCGTAACCCGGCTGGCCCGCCATGCCGTGGCGCAGCGCGATCACGTCCTTGCCGCTGATGTCGATATGGGCCATGTTGAAGAACTTGAGGTCGGGCGCGTCCTGACCCATCGCCTTCGACAGGATCTTCATGGCGTTCGGCCCCTGAAGCTGGAAGCGGTAGTTCTTGCGCACGCCATCGGTGCGCATCGCGGTGCGCTCGTCACGCTCCACGGTCACATTCCACTTGCTGCCATCGGGCTTGGGATACTGGGCGTGGAATTCCACCCACTCGATCGCCGGCGCACGGCCAACCAGGCTGAATTCTTCTTCCGCCAGATAGAACAGGATCACGTCGCCGATCACATAGCCATCGGGCGTGACGGGCACATACTGCTTGGCCTTGTTCACGGTGAAGTTCTTGAAGCTGTTGATGGCGGTGTATTCCAGCAGCGCCATGGCTTCGGGCCCGCGCACATAGAGTTCCACCATGTGGTAGGACTGGTTGAAGAGCACCGCGCTCTTGGCCCAGGCGCGCTGTTCGTTGCGCCAGTTGGAATATTCGGCCGGCACGCCCGGATAGACGTTGGGGCCAACCTGCTGGTTGCGCAGGAAGTCCACAATATTGGCCTGGGCGTCCAGCTTCTGCTGAAGGGTTTCACTCATGGTATGCTCCTCTCCTCGGAAGGGTGCGGGTTGATCAGGGTGCCGGCCTGTCGAGCCAGCGGGTGATGGCATCGTTCACCGCTTCGGGGGCTTCGGCCATGATCATGTGGCCAGCCCCCGGAACGATGACGAGTTCGGAATGTGGTATGCGCCCGGCAATCTCGGCGTGCTGTGCGGGGCTTGCCCAGCCGTCCTGCTCGCCCGTCATCACCAGCACCGGGCAGGCGATCTGGGAAACGAGCGTTTCGACGTCGGGCCGGTTCACCAGCGCCTTGATCTGCGCGTCGAACACGGTCTGGCCCATGGACAGGCACATTTCGCGCATCGGACCGTAAATGGCCGGATTGGCGCGGTTCGCCTCTGCCACCATCGGCGGCAGCCAGTGATCGACAAGAGCGGGAAAGCCCCGTTCATGGCCCACCGCCTGCAAGGCGGCCCGGCTGGCGGGTTCGTTCGCGCCAACAGGATGAATGCCGGTGGACACCAGCGCCAGGCGGCGCACGCGCTGCGGCGCAAGGCGATAGACTTCCAGCGCCACGCGCCCGCCCATCGAATGGCCAAACAGATCGAATCGGTCGGCGCCCAGCCGGTCCGCTTCTGCCAGCGCGATTCGCGCCATCGCGGGCAGCGAATCGGCCGGCGCATCCGGCGTGCCGTAGGAATCCACCGCGTGCGCTGCGCCAAAGGCGAGCGTCTGCGCGGCATAGATGCGCGCATCGCAGATCAGGCCTGGCAAAAACAGCAGCATGGATGAAAAGGGACTCTCGCCTGTTCGCTCTTATGAAAATTTCGTCTATACGAATAAAGCACCCTGCGCTAGGGGCTTTGTGATGAGGCGTGCGGCGGCTAGGAGCGGCCCGCGCGGCCTGTGGAAGAGGAGAAGCGTCGATGTCCTATGCAGCAATCCACCCCAACTGGGAAAAGTCGCCGGAAAACATGGTGGACGGCTATTCGCTGGAGATGACGGCGAAGGAGATCGAGGGCCTGAAGGAAGCGGCCCCGCTGATCCGTCCCGGCACCCAGGTGGCCGTTACATTCCTGCCCGGCGAAACGCTGGAACAGCGCGTGGAAGCCGCTGTGCTGGTGCGCGAACTGGGTTTTGAACCCATCGTCCACCTGTCCGCCCGCCGCATCGAGAGCGAGGAACAGCTCGACTGGTATCTGGGCGAAATCACCCAGAAGGCGGGCGTGAAGCGCGTCTTCATCATCGCGGGCGACCCGCCGGAACCCGAAGGCCCCTATTCCACCTCGCTCCAGATCATCGAGACCGGCCTGCTCGAAAAGCACGGCATCGAGATCGTGGGCGTTGGTGGGCATCCGGAAGGGCATCCGAACAACACCCCTGCCGAACTGTGGGACTGGATGGAGCGCAAGATCGCCGCTGTCCGCGCGCACGGCATGGTGCCGCTGGTCGTCACCCAGTTCGCGTTTGACGATGACGCCATCGTCGCCTGGCTGGCTGAAATGCGCGCCCGCGGCATCGATGTGCCGGTGCGCCTTGGCGTCCCTGGCCCCGCCGGGATCAAGCGCCTGCTGGGCTTTGCCAAGCGTTGCGGCGTGGGCGCCAGTGCCAGCGTGATGAAGAAGTACGGCATCAGCCTGACCAACCTGATTGGCAGCGCCGGCCCGGACAAGCTGGTGTCCAGCCTCGACAAGAAGCTGGGCGCGGAACATGGCCGCGTGCGTCTGCACCTTTACCCCTTCGGCGCGCTGACCGCATCGGCGGAGTGGATTAACGCTTACCACGCCAAGCATTCCTGATAAGGCGCCGCGCACTTATGGCACAGATCATTGATGGCAAGGCGGTGGCGAACCGTCTGGATGAAAAGAGCAAGGCTGAGGTGGACGCGATGATCGCCGCCGGGATGCAGCGTCCCGGTCTGGCGGTCATTCTGGTGGGCGATGACGGGGCCAGCCAGGTCTATGTCCGTCGCAAGATCAAGGCCTGTCAGAAAGTCGGCATCACCAGCATCGAACGCCGCCTGCCGGCCGATACCAGCCAGGAAGATCTGCTGGCGCTGGTGCACGAGCTCAACAACGATCCGACCGTGCACGGCATTCTGTGCCAGGTGCCACTGCCCAAGCATATCGACACGCGGCTGGTGCTGCGCTCGATCAGCCCGGACAAGGATGTGGACGGCTTCCACCCCGTCAATGTCGGCCGTCTGTCCACCGGCACCGGCGGCATTGTGCCCTGCACGCCGCTGGGCGTCATGATCCTGCTGCAAAGCGTGATCGACGATTTCAAGGGCAAGGACGCAGTGGTGATCGGCAAGTCCAATATCGTGGGCAAGCCGGTGGCAAACCTGCTGCTCGATGCCGAATGCACTGTCACGGTAACGCATATCTACACGCATGGCCTGCCCGATATCTGCCGCAAGGCCGATATCATCGTGGCAGCGGCAGGCGCGCCGCGCCTCGTCAAGGGCGATTGGGTGAAGCCCGGCGCGGTCGTGATCGATGTGGGCATCACCCGCGTCATGGATGAGGCGACCGGCAAGGAGCAATTGCTGGGCGATGTCGATTTCGACAACTGCCAGCACGCAGGCGCCATAACCCCCGTTCCCGGCGGCGTCGGCCCGATGACGATTGCCTGCCTGATGGCCAATACCGTTCAGGCGGCAAAGGCGCTGCAAACGGGCGATAACAGGCCCGCCGCCGATTACGAGGATGCGCCCTCGCGCTCCATGTTCGGCGGCTGAAGGGTGCGGGGCGGCCGCAAGGGTCGCCCCGCCCTGCCCTAGAGCCAGCCGATCCGGCGGAACCGCCAGAACAGCAGCGCACAGATTGCGCCGATCACGCCCAGCACGATGAAATAGCCGTGGCGCCAGGTCAGTTCGGGCATGAATTCAAAGTTCATGCCGTAAATCCCGGCAATCGCGGTCGGCACCGCCAGGATCGCCGCCCAGGCAGCCAGTTGCCGCGTGATGGCGCCCTGCCGGCTCTGTTCCAGCAGGCTCGCCACTTCCAGCACATTGCCCAGCGCATCGAGCAGGCCGCGCACCCGGCTCACTGTACGGCGCGCGTGATCGTAGACATCGCGGAAATAGGGGCGCGCGCGCGCGTCGATTGCGGGAAGCTCGCTCTGCGCCAGCTTGCCGACCATCTCCTCCATGCGGCCGGCGGTAACTTCCAGCCGGCGCAGGATCCGGCGCAGGCGGAAGATGCGGCGGATATCCGCCGCTTGCGGGAAGGCCTCCACCGCCCTGTCCTCCATCGCCTCGGCAGTGCGCTCCAGCGTGTCAAGCAGCGGATCATAGCCATCGACAATGAAATCGAGCAGAGCGTGCAGCACGAAATCCGGCCCTTCGGCCAGCCGTTCGGGCAGGATTTCCAATTGGCTGCGCAAATCGGTGTGGGCACGCGGACTGCCCAGCCGCACGGTGATGATGAAGCCATCCCCCAGAAAGATCGCCGTCTGCCCATAGGACAGGGCGTCATTCTTGTCCTGAGCGGCGGTGCGAGCGATCACGAAAAGCTGGCTTCCATAGGCTTCGGCCTTGGGCGGGTGACGGGGGGTGAGCGCATCCTCCACCGCCAGCGGATGCAGGCCATAGCGATCGGCAAGCGAAGCCATTTCCTCGATGCCGGGTTCGACCAGCCCGATCCAGTCGAATTCGCCGGGCCGCGCGGGGCTTGCGGCCGCCAGCGCGTCGTCCAGCAGCACATGGCCATCACGATAGCGGCGGGCGGCAATGATCGTCATCGGCAAGGGAGGTGACACGGCGCGCGCGTGCTGGCAATCCCGATGCATGAGCAAACCTGTCGATGTGCTGATCGTGGGGGCCGGCATTTCCGGCCTGTCGATGGCAGTGCATCTGCAACGGCATTGCCCCGATCGCCGCTTTGCCATTGCGGAGGCACGCGCGCGGGCGGGCGGGACATGGGATCTGTTCCGCTATCCCGGCGTGCGGTCGGACAGCGATATGCATACGCTGGGCTTTGCCTTTGCCCCGTGGCGCGGGGACAAGGCGATTGCCGCGGGGGCGGACATCCTCGCCTATCTGGATGCGGTGATTGCAGAGCACAGCCTCGCCCCGCACATTTCCTATGGCACGCGCGTGCTGGCGGCGGATTGGCGCGAAGCTGAGGCGCTGTGGCACGTCACGCTGGCCGATGCGGCAGGCGAGCGGGTGGAGCGGGCGCGCTTCCTCTATCTCGCGGCGGGCTATTACGATTACGAGCGCCCCTATCAGGCCGATATTCCGGGGCTGGAAAACTTCGCCGGGCCGGTTGTGCATCCGCAATTCTGGCCGCCCGATCTGGATTGGGGCGGAAAGCGTGTCGTCGTTATCGGATCGGGCGCCACCGCCGTGACGCTGGTCCCCGCGCTGGCGGAGCGGGCCGCGCAGGTCACCATGCTGCAACGCACGCCAAGCTGGATGGTGGCGCAGCCTTCGATCGACCGGCTGGCGCGGGCCTTGCGCCGGGTGCTGCCGGAGAAAACCGCCTATCGCCTAACCCGCTGGATCAATACGCGGCTTCATGTGCTGATCTACAACAGGGCGCGCCAGCGGCCGGATCAGGTCGCCGCTTTGCTCACCCGGCGGCTGAAGCGGGCCTTGGGCGCTGCCTATGACCCCAGACATTTCCTGCCGCCTTATCCCCCGTGGGAACAGCGGTTGTGCCTCGTACCCGACGGCGACCTCTTCCGCGCCATTCGCGAAGGGCGCGCAGGCATGGCAACCGGCGTGATTGCCAAGGTGCAAGCCGATGGCGTGCGGCTCACCGATGGCACGCATATTGCCGCTGACATTCTGGTGACCGCCACCGGCCTCACGCTGGCTATCGGCGGCAAGATCGCCGTCTCGCTGGATGGCGCGCCGGTCGATTGGTCAAAGCGCTGGTTTTACCGCAACGCGATGTTTTCCAATCTTCCCAACCTTGCCGTGGTGTTCGGCTATCTCAACGCCAGCTGGACGCTGCGTGCGGATATGACCGCCGCCTACGTCACCCGCGTGCTGGCAGAGATGGCGCGCCGCGGCGCGGATGTGGCGGTGCCGTTGCGCACAGATGATGCGCCGGAAAAAGCCGTCGATCCCACATTCGGCTTTTCCTCCGGCTATCTGGCGCGCGCCGCCTCGCTCATGCCGCGCAGCGAAGCGGCGCTGCCCTGGCGGCTCAACATGGATTATCTGGCTGACCTTGCCGATTACCGCACCCGCCCGGTGGATGACGGCGTGCTGGCTTTCCTCGTGGCGGGCCAAAGTCCAGTGGCAGAGAAATCTGAATTGCCTTAACGCATCGGCCCATGACATCCAAACGCATCTACCGCGCCGCGCTGCTGGTTATCGGGGACGAAATCCTGTCCGGCCGCACACATGACAAGAACATCGCCCAGATCGCCAGCTGGTTGCAGGTGCAGGGCATCCGCCTGACCGAGGTGCGCGTGGTGGCCGACGATATGGACGCGATTGCCGAGGCGGTGAACGCGCTGCGCACCAAATATGATTACCTGTTCACCACTGGCGGCATCGGCCCCACGCATGACGATATCACCGTGGACGCGGTGGCGCAGGCATTGGGCGTGCCGGTTGTGCTGCACCCTGAAGCGCACGCGATCCTCGCCGATTATTACAAGGACAAGGAAGGCGGGCTGACCGAGGCGCGGCTGCGCATGGCGCGCGCGCCTGAAGGATCGGGCCTCATCCCCAACGCGATGTCGGGCGCGCCGGGCATCCGCCACGGCAATATCTACATGATGGCTGGCGTGCCCAGCATCACCGCGCAGATGCTCGCCGCGCTCACCGGAACGCTGGAAGGCGGCGCACCGCTGCTTTCCGAAACGGTGGGCGGCTGGATCAAGGAAAGCGAAGTGGCCGACCTGCTGCGCCAGACCGAAAAGGCGCATCCCGACTGCCAGATCGGCTCCTATCCCTTCTTCCGCGAAGGGCGCACGGGCGCCAATTTCGTGGTGCGATCGACCGAAGCGGACAAGCTGGCCGCGTGCATGGATGCGCTGTGCGCGGGGCTGGCGGCACGCGGCTTCGCGTTTACGCGCGGCGGGATCTGATCCGGGTCGGCGCCCTTTTCCTGCCGCTGCTGCTGGCAGGCTGCGCCACGCTGGCGCCGCAGCGGCTGGCCACATTCGAGGCTGCGCTGGCGGCGCAGGACAGCGCCACCGCAGCGCTTGGCCAATGGTGCGCGGCGCGCGGGCTTGCCGATCCGCCCACCATCCGCGCCGTGCTGACAGGTGGCAGCAGGCCTGCAAGCCCCGCCATCCGCGCCGCCCTGGGGGTATCGCCGGATGAAGCTGTCGCTTATCGCCAGGTGGCGCTGGTATGCGGGGACACAGTGCTGAGCCGGGCGGAAAACTGGTATGTGCCCGCGCGACTGACAGCGGACATGAACCGCACACTGGAACACACGACCACGCCGTTTGGCGCTGTCGTCGCCCCGCTCGGCTTCCGGCGCGAACGCGGCACGGCGCAGCGCGGACGCGCGCCCGATTGCCCGGCCGGAACCGTTCTGTCGCACAGCGCCGTGCTGCGCCTGCCCGATGGGCGCGCCATCAGCGCAGTGGTGGAATGCTACACCGCTGAAAACCTGCGCTAGGACGCAAAAGGGGCCGGTGGATCGCTCCCCCGGCCCCGTTTGTCGCTTGCAGGAAAAAGGTGCCTTACGCGCCTTCGACCTCGGCGAGGTCAAGCTTCAGGCCCGGGCCCATGGAGGAGGTGATCGACACCTTCTTCACATACTTGCCCTTGGCGCCTGCCGGCTTGGCCTTCACCACGGCGCTGGTCAGTGCCTTGAAGTTTGCCTTCAGCGCGTCATCCGCGAAGCTCAGCTTGCCAATGCCCGAATGGATGATGCCCATCTTTTCCACGCGGAACTCGACCTGGCCGCCCTTGGCGTCCTTCACGGCCTGCGCCACGTTGGGGGTGACCGTGCCCAGCTTGGGGTTCGGCATCAGGCCCTTGGGGCCCAGCACCTTGCCGAGGCGACCCACCACACCCATCATGTCGGGGGTGGCAATCACGCGGTCGTAATCGAGATTGCCGGCCTGCATATCTTCCATCAGGTCTTCGGCACCCACCTTGTCGGCACCGGCAGCCAGCGCCTTTTCGGCGTTGTCACCACGGGCAAACACGGCCACGCGGACATCCTTGCCGGTACCCGAAGGCAGCGACACCATGCCGCGCACCATCTGGTCGGCGTGACGCGGGTCAACGCCCAGATTCATCGCCACTTCGACGGTTTCGTCGAACTTGGCGGCGTGGGTCCGCAGCAGCGCGAGCGCCTCGTCCACCGAATACAGCTTTTCGCGGTCGATGCTGGCCAGAACCTTGGCCTTCTTCGTCAGCTTTGCCATGTCCTTAACCCTCCACCACGTCGAGGCCCATCGAACGGGCAGAGCCTTCGATGATCTTCATGGCCTGGTCGATATCGTTCGCATTCAGGTCGGCAAACTTGGTCTGGGCGATTTCGCGCACCTGGCTCTTGGTCACCTTCCCCGCGACAGCCTTACCCGGCTCCTTCGAGCCGCTCTTCAGGCCAGCAGCCTTCTTGAGCAGGAAGCTGGCGGGCGGGGTCTTGGTGATGAAGGTGAACGAACGGTCGCCATACACGGTGATCTTCACCGGGATCGGCATACCCTTTTCCAGGTCGCCGGTGGCCGCGTTGAACGCCTTGCAGAATTCCATGATGTTCACGCCGCGCTGGCCCAGGGCCGGGCCGATCGGCGGCGAAGGGGTCGCAGAGCCCGCGGGCACCTGCAGGTTGATGTAACCTTCAATCTTCTTGGCCATGGGGCCAACTCCTTCTTCTCACTGCCGGGGCACTGTTTCCAGCCACCCCGCATGGTAAGCGGTGATAGCGGGCTGCACGCAGCCCTCCCGCACGGATTCCCCTGTCAGGGAAGGCGCGCACATAGCCGCGCAGCGGCAAAAAGCAAGCGCGGAGTCGGAAAAGCCTGTCCCGGCAGGCTTTGCAACGGGCCGCGCTCAAGGCATGGTGGCGCACAAGTGATTGAAATGGGGTCAGGCAATGGGCGTAACCGTGAGACAGATCGCCGCGCTGCTGCTGGCGTCAATGCTGGCGATGGCACAGCCCGCGCAGGCCGACACGCCCCTGCCCCGGATCGAGGCCGGCTCCCTGCGTCCGTTGCTGGTGGTGGACGGGCAGCCATTTACCGCGCTGGCGGTGCAGGCGAACAATTCCTCCAACTATCCCGCCATGCTGGGCCGCGTCTGGCCGGTGGTGGACCGGGTGAGCGCCAATACGCTGATGATGCCAGTGGCGTGGGAACAGATCGAGCCGCTGGAGGGGCGCTTCGATTTCAGCTTTGTCGACACGCTGCTGGAGGAGGCGCAGGAGCATGACAAGCGGCTGATCCTGCTGTGGTATGGCACCTGGAAGAACACCAGCCCCGCCTATGTTCCCGCCTGGGTCAAACGCGATCCCCAGCGTTTCCCCCGGATGCGCCATGCCGATGGGCGCGTGCATGAAGTCCTCAGCCCGCATGGCGAGGCCACGATGCAGGCCGATGCCCGCGCCTTTGCGCAGCTGATGCGCCATCTGGCTGTGCACGATGCCACCCGACGCGTCATCATGGTGCAGGTGCAGAACGAGGCCGGCAGCTGGGGGCTGGCGCGCGACCATTCGCCGCAGGCCGAGGCATTGTTCGCCGCGCCCATTCCGGATGATCTGGCCCGCGCGATGGATATTCCCGCCGTGCCCTGGCCCGAAGCATTCGGTGCCCGCGCGGAGCAGTTCTTCATGAGCTGGCACATTGCCCGCTATATCGACCATGTTGCCCGCGCCGGGCAGGCCGAGCTCGCGCTGCCGATGATCGTCAACGCCGCTCTTGGCAATGCCTTTACCGATGAGCATGGCGAGGTCGGGCCATCAGGGGGGCCGAACTGGAACGCGCTGCCCATCTGGCGCGTGGCCGCGCCGTCACTCGCGGGAATTGGCCCGGATATTTACACCCGCGATGCAGCTGCGGTGCACCGCTTCCTTGATCGCTATGCCGAGACCGGCCCGCTGATGGTGACGGAAATCGGCAATTCGGCGGAATATGCCCGCTTCATCTGGCCTGCCATGGGCCGGGGCGCGGTGCTGTTTTCGCCCTTTGGCATGGATGATACCGGCTATTCGAATTACCCGCTGGGGGCCAAGGTGCTGGATGAGTCGACGCTGGAGGCCTTTGCCGCGCCGTTCCGCCTGTTCGCCGCTGCCGGGCCGGAATGGGCACGCATTGCGGCGGACAGGCCCATCTGGGGCGTGGCGCGCGGCAACAGCCGGGCGACGCAAAGCGCGGTGATGGGGCGCTGGCGGCTGACCGCGCAATTCGGCAGCTGGGCCTTTGGCGAGGATGACTGGACCTGGATCGCCACCGATCCGCACCCGCTGGCCGATCAGCCCGAAGGCGGGCTGGTGGCGGCGCAACTGGCGGACGATGTCTTTCTGGTCAGCGGCCGCCACGTCCGCCTGCGCCTGTCCCTCGCCGATGCGCAAGGCGGCGAAAGGCACGAATTGGTGGAGGCGCAGGAAGGCACCTTTGTAAACGGCGAATGGGTAATGACCCGCCGCTGGAACGGCGACCAGATCGACTATGGCTTCAATTTCGGCGCCGATCCGGTGTGGCTGCGGATCACCATGCACAGCCTGCGCTGAAGCGCCGGCCAGCCCGAACCGCGCCGCTTACTTGACCAGCTCGACCTCGTCGAAGCCCAGTTCCACCGGGGTGGCACGGCCGAAGATCGACACGGCGACCTTGACCTTCTGCTTCTCGAAATCGAGTTCTTCGACCACGCCGTTGAAGCTCGCAAACGGGCCGGCATTCACCTTGACGCTGTCGCCGATCTCGTAATCGATATGCACTTCGTGCTTGGGTGCGGCCTGCGCCTCGGCAACGCCGCCGAAATAGCGGGCGGCTTCCTTTTCGGAGATGGGCTGCGGCTTGCTGCCCGATCCCAGAAAGCCCGTAACCTTGGGCGTGTTCTTGACCAGGTGATAAACATCGTCGGTCAGGTTCAGCTTGGCCAGCACATAGCCGGGCATGAACTTGCGTTCGACCTGCACCTTCTTGCCGCGCTTTACCTCGGTCACGGTTTCGGTGGGCACTTCCACCGCTTCCACGCCGTCGGACAGGCCCAGCCGTTCGGCTTCGGCCAGGATCGAATCGCGCACCTTGTTCTCGAAACCGGAATAGGCGTGGATGATGTACCAGCGGGCCATCGATATCTCTTTCGTGTTGGGGTTAGCGCAGCAAAGTTAACGTATCAGGCAAGCGACAGCAGCCAGCGCACAACCGCGCTGAACACCGTATCGACGCCGAGGAAAAACAGCGACAGGATAATCATCAGGATAAAGACGAAGATGGCGGTGCGCACCGTTTCTTCGCGGGTGGGCCATACGACCTTGCCGGTTTCCGACTTCACCTGCTTGAAGAACTCGCTCGGCGATGTGCGGGGAGCCTTGGCGGTGGTCTTGCTGTCTTCGGCCATCGGGTAATCGCCTTTTCCTGTCCATCCGGCCACGCACGCGGCCGATCCTGCAATCGCCTTTTGCCATAGGATCATCGCCGCCCCGGCCCAAGTGGCCGGGAGGGGCAGTGATGCTCCGATGTCGGGAGGCGAGCGGCTATTTAGGGCGATGGGTCACGAATGGCAAGACACCCGTTCATGCGCTGCCAAGCGGGCCGCCTGCAATTGCAACATCGGGGCTGGTCAGCGGGTGCGCGGCAATATAGCCTTGCGCGCCTTAGGGGTTACATACCATCGGGGGAATGCCACTTGGCAAACATGGCAGCGGACGGCGCAGTGGAAGTTCAGGCGATGCGCCTGGTGGATCACATCACCAACGTATCGGATTTCATCTGGGCCGGGATGTGGAACGGGGTCGAAGTCATCCCCTTCCCACCCATGGTGATCGTCCTTTTGGGCGTGGGCCTGTGGATGATGGTGGGCCTGCGCTTTTACCCCGTCGTCAAATTGGGCGCGGCCTTTGCCGGGCTGTTCAAGGGCCGCAAGGGGCAGGGCGCGGGCGAGATCAGCCCCTTTGCCGCTTTGTCCACCGCGCTTTCCGGCCAAGTGGGCACCGGCAATCTGGCAGGGGTTGCCACCGCGATCACGCTGGGTGGGCCGGGCGCGATCTTCTGGATGTGGATCACCGCGCTGATCGGCATGGCGCTGGCCTTTGGTGAAGGCGCGCTGGCAATCCGTTACCGCGAAAGGACCAGCGACGGCGCATGGCGCGGCGGGCCAATGAGCTACATCATGATGGGCCTTGGCCCCAAATGGACGTGGCTGGCCATCGTGTTCTGCATCGGCACGCTGTTTTCCGCGCTCGTCACCGGCAATTCGATTCAGGCCAACGCCATGGCGGACGGGATGAACGAACTCTTCGGCATGGAAGATTGGCTGGGTGGCCTGATAACCGCCGTGCTGGTGCTTGTCGTGATCCTGGGCGGCATCCGCTCGATCGGCAATGTGGCGGAAAAGGTCGTGCCGTTCATGGCGGCGGCCTATATCATCATGGCGATCATCGCGATCGTCCTGGATTTTCAGGACATCCCCGAGGCATTCGGCCGCATTTTCGACGGCGCGTTCAATCCGCAGGCGGCCAGCGGCGGCTTTCTGGGTGCTGCCGTGATCATGGCAATCCGCGCGGGCGTGGCGCGCGGCCTGTTCTCGAACGAGGCGGGGCAAGGCTCCACCCCCATTGCGCACGCCGTCGCGCAGACCGACGATCCCGAACAGCAGGGCCGCATGGCGATGCTGGGCACTTTCATCGACACCATCGTGATCTGCACCATGACCGCGCTGGTGATCCTGACGGTGGAAGGCAATTTCACCCATCAGGGCCAGCCGGTGCTGCACGCCTGGCAATCCGACCTGAACGGTTTTGCCATGACCAGCGGGGCCTTTGCCGCCGCTTTCCCGGTAACGCTGGCAGGCATTCCCATCGGCACGCTGGTGGCCAGCCTGGCGCTGATCCTGTTCGTGTTCACCACCCTGCTCACCTGGTCCTATTACGGGGAACGGGCGATCACCTTCATGTATGACCGGGTGCCCGGCTCCACCCGCGCGGGCGAGAAGTGGCTGCACCTGGCCTGGCGGGTGCTGTGGTGCGTGGTGATCTATGTCGGCGCAGTGCAGGAGCTGGATCTGGTCTGGCGACTGGGCGACATTGCCAATGCGGCGATGGCACTGCCCAACCTGGTCGCGCTGGCGCTGCTGTCGGGCGTGATCTTCGCCCTCGCCCGTGGCGAGCGCAAGGCCGGCCCCGATCACCTGCGCGACACGCCGGAAGAGCCAGACCAGTACTGACGGGAACCTGATGCACCCTGGCGGCCCCTCTCGGCCCTGTCCTCGGCGAGAGGACGGGCCGGATTGGGCCTAAAAGCGGAAAATTGGCAGGGGCGATAGGATTCGAACCTACGACCCTCGGTTTTGGAGACCGATGCTCTACCAGCTGAGCTACACCCCTGCACGGGTGACGCGCCCCTAATACGCCTTGCTGCTTATGGCAAGCGACGACAGCTGATCCGATATGCTAGATGCGTGACGATGCACGCTCCCGTTTCCGCGATTCTGCCCGAAGAGCTGTTGCTGCGGGCATACCGGGCAGGTGTTTTCCCCATGGCCGATTCGCGCGAGGATCCCGATGTCTTCTGGGTCGAACCGCGCCGCCGGGCGATCTTTCCGCTCGACCGGTTCCAACCTTCGCGTTCGCTGCTGAAAGTCGTGCGGCAGAACCGGTTCCACGTCACCTGCGATGCCGATTTCGCGGGCGTGATTCGCGCCTGCGCCGCACCGCGCCCCGATCATCCCGAAACCTGGATCAGCCGCCGGATCGAGGCGAGCTATATCGCGCTGCACGCATCCGGCCATGCCCATTCGATCGAATGTTGGAACAATGGCGCGCTGGTGGGCGGGCTGTATGGCGTGGCCTTTGGCCGGGTGTTCTGCGGCGAAAGTATGTTCAGCCGTGCGGACAATGCCTCCAAGGTGGCGCTGGTCTGGCTTGTCGCGCTGATGCGCCATGCCGGCTTCCGCGTGCTCGATTGCCAGTTCATGACCGATCACCTCGCATCGCTGGGCGCGGTGGAGGTTGAGCGGGCGGAATATCTGGCGTTGGTGGAAGATGCCTGCCGCGATGGCTTTGCCGCCGATCTGCCGGGTGCGTGGCGCTGGATTTCGCAGGCGGCGGGAGACGCCGCAGGCGATCAGGTATCCGCTGCGGCGGAGGCAGGCGCCGCTGCTTCGGGGTTGGCGGCAGGCGATGGTGCGGCGGCGGGTGCCGCAGGTGCCGCCGACGATCCGGTTGGACGCGCCACCGGTTCTTCCTCTCCCGGAAAGCGCATCGCGCAGTCCTTCACCCAGACATCGTAGACCGGGTGTTCGACCACGTTGACCGCTGGGGCTTCCTTGTAAAGCCAGCCGGAAAACACGCGCCGCCATTGCAGATCCGCCCCGGCCTCGGCGCGTTCCTGCACCACCACCTGCACGAAAGCGCCGGTCAGCGGCGGATTTTCCCACGGCGGCGTGCGCTCGCAACTGGCAAGCCGGATGATCACATCGTCCACCCGGCGCGCCTCGCCCGGTTTCAGCTCGATATCGCGGCTGATATTGTTGCGCTTGTTGATAAGGCCAATGGTCGCCACGCGTTCGGCCAACGGCGTGCCAAGGCTGTCCTCACCCTCAATCGCCGGCAAAGGCGCCTGGGCGATCTCGTCCGGAATCTCGGTTTCTTCGGCCTGGGGTTCGGGCGCGCCGGAAGAACAGGCCGCCAGAACCGCCGTGGCCGCCAGCCACGCCGCCCCGATCACGAGGCGCGGCGCCCTCACGCGTCGGGGGTCCAGGCTTCGTAGTCGCCGGTGGCACGGGCGCGCTGCCCACCGCGTTCCAGCGCGCCGGCCGGGCGATAGGCTGCGGGTGTGCCGGTGGCATTGGGGGTGAATTCCGCTTCCCAGATGCGCGGCGGCGGCAGATGGCTTTCGGGCAGTTCGTCATACGAACCGTGCAGCCAGCCGTGCCATTCCGCGGGAACGCGGCTGGCGTCGTTGGGGCCGTTATAGATGACCCAGCGCCTTTCGCGCGCGCCGTCCTTCAGGCGGCGGGTGCGGAAATAGCGGTTGCCCGCGAAATCCGTGCCGACCTGTTCGCCGTTCTTCAGCGAATACCAGAGCGTGCCGATGGTGGCGCCGTCCCACCAGGTGAAGATTTTTCCGAGGAATCCCATGCCCGCGCCGTTACAAGCTTTTGCCCCTGATGCGCAAGCTTTTGGGCAAGCGCGCCGACGGCCTTACCATTCCACCAGGTCGCCGGGCGCGATGCCCAGCTGCTCTGCCCGCCCGCCATTGAGTTCCAGCACCGCCTTGGCCGGCGCGATCGAGGGAATCGGTTCCTCGGAATAGGGCGTGGTCATGGCGGCAATGTTGAGGATGCGGTTGTCCGGCCCGATGAAAATGATGTCGAGCGGAATCACCGTGTTGCGCATCCAGAAACTTGCCATGCGCACCTGCGCCAGCGGAAAGATCATGCCTTCATCCGCACCCATGGCGGTGCGGAACATCAGCCCGCGCGCCTGATCCTGCGGCGTGGCAGCCACTTCCACGCGGAAACGGTGCACCTGCCCGCCACTTGTCACGGTAAGATCGGTGACTTCCAGCCCCGAAACCGGGTGCCGCCCCTCCGCCTGCGCGGGCGCGGTTCCGGCCGTATCGGGGGCCGCCTGGGTAGAGCACGCCGCCAGCGCCACGGCTGCGGGAACCAGCAGCATCCGCAAAAGGGCACGACCTCTAATTGCCATCGTCTGTATCTTCCTGTTCGCGCGCCCATTCCTCGGCCGCCTCAACGCTGGGTGCATTCACCATTTCGCGTGCAAAGTCGAGGCTGTGCCCGGCGCGCAGCATCGCCGCCACTTGCTTTTCGCGCCGTTCGCGGTCGGGCGGCTCGGCGGAATAAGGGCCGAAGCGGCGTTTGCGCGCCATCGCCAGCGCGGCCGCACGCAAGTGCGATTCGTCGGGCCGCAGGGCATCGCGGAGTTCGGCAGCTATCCCGTCCTGCCCCAGCACTTCGGCCACGCGCCGCGCGCCGTATCCGCGCCGCAGCAGGCTGTCCTGCCTGCCCTTCGCAAAGCCGGCATCGTCGATATAGCCAAGCTGCGCATAGCGCTCTACCAGCGCCGCCACATCGGGTGCTGGCCCTTCGTCCGCCCAGCCCTGTTCGCGGATTTTCCGCTTCAGGTAGCGTTCAAGCCGTGCGCCCGAAGTGGCGTAGCGGGCAACATAGGACAGCGCCAGATCACGCAGCCGCGCGGGATCCAGCGGTCTTTTTGCCCGCTTCGTCTGCTTACACTCTTGTTTATAGGTGCCCATTGGCCTTATTCGTGCCACACTTCCTGACAAATGGAAAAGTTTGTCGCGGGTCCGGGGGGATTCCCGATCCGTTGTTGCAAGGAGGGGAAGCGCCGCAAGAGCGCTCGGAACAAGGGTTACCCTGACTTCATGACCATGCTGATACCCACGCCCAATGATTGCCCGCTGCCGCGCATCCGCTCGGACTTTGCGACTTTCAACGAGGCCATCGATTATGCCGCGCGCAGCGCGAAGGGCATGAACTTCCACGATATGCGCGGCGAACTGGAGCGGGTCTATCCCTATTCCGAAATGCGCGCCGATGCGGTGAACATGGCGTATCGCCTGATCGACGCGGGAATTGCGAAGGGCGACCGCGTGGCGCTGATTGCCGAGACGGGGCCGGATTTCGCCGCGCTGTTCTGCGCCTGCACGCTGGCGGGCGCCTGGCCGGTGCCGCTGCCTTTGCCCACCACATTCGGCGGCAAGGACAGCTATATCGAGCAATTGGGCGTCCAGCTTTCCAGCGCCGACCCCAAGATGCTGATCTATCCGCCCGAAATTGCCGAAATGGCGCAGGCGGCAGCGGATCGGCAGGGTTGCCAGGGCGTGGACTGGGCCAGCTTTGCCGCCCGCCCCGCTCCGCCGGTGGACCTGCCCACCGCGCAGCCGGATGATATCTGCTATCTGCAATATTCCAGCGGCTCGACCCGGTTCCCGCAAGGGGTGGCGGTGACGCACCGGGCCTTGCTGCACAATCTGTATGGTCATGCGGCCAGCATGAATATCGGTGATGGCGACCGCGGGATCAGCTGGTTGCCCTGGTATCACGACATGGGGCTGGTCGGCTGCTTCCTGTCACTGGTGGCCAACCAGGTGAGCGTCGATTACCTCAAGACCGAACATTTCGCGCGTCGCCCGCTCGCCTGGCTTGACCTCATCAGCCGCAACAAGGGCTATTCGCTCTCCTATTCGCCCACTTTCGGTTACGACATCTGCGCGCGGCGCATTTCCAGCCAGAGCAATGTGGCCGAGCGGTTCGACCTGTCGCGCTGGCGGCTGGCGGGCAATGGAGCGGACATGATCCGCCCCGATGTGATGCAAAGCTTCGTCAACGCCTTTGCGCCCGCGGGTTTCAAGGCCAGCGCCTTTACCCCCAGCTATGGCCTCGCCGAAGCGACGCTGGCGGTCACGGTGATGCCGCCGGGCGAAGGGATCCGGGTGGAACTGGTCGAGGAAGAACGCCTGTCGGGCGCGCCGCGCGACCTTTCGCGCCCGGCCCGCTACCGCGCCATCGTCAATTGCGGCAAGCCATTGCCCGATATGGACGTGGAAATCCGCGGCGAGGACGGGCAGGCCAAGGGGCATCACCAGATCGGCAAGGTCTGGTGCCGCGGCCAATCGGTCATGCATTCCTATTTCCGAAATCCCGAAGCCACGGCCGATTGTCTGGTCGATGGATGGCTGGACACGGGCGACATGGGCTATGTCAACGAGGACGGCTATCTGTTCATCGTCGGCCGCGCCAAGGACATGATCATCATCAACGGCAAGAACCACTGGCCGCAGGATATCGAATGGGCGGTGGAACAATTGCCCGGCTTCAACCACGGCGACATCGCCGCTTTCGCAATCGAGACCGAGAGCGGCGAGGAAGCGCCGGCGGTGCTGGTGCATTGCCGCGTGTCCGACCCGGATGAGCGGGTAAAGCTGCGCAACGAGATCCGCGACCGCGTGCGCGCCATCACCGGCATGAACTGCGTGGTCGAACTGGTGCCGCCGCGCACTTTGCCGCGCACTTCGTCGGGCAAGCTCAGCCGGGCCAAGGCGCGCAAGATGTATCTGGCAGGCGAGATCGCCCCCTATCCGGTCGCGGCGTGAGGTTCTGTGCGATTCGGGGGTGAGGGTCAGCCCCCGATCAGCACGCCCAGCAGCACCAGAAGCGCGCCCAGCGACACTGCCCATACCGGGGTGCGCAGCTTGGGCACCCCCGCCCAATAAAGCGGCAGATAGACTACCCGCGCGCCCAGCCAGACCCAGGCCGCAATCGCGGTCGTGTCGGTGCCCTTGCCCGTCACCGCCACCCCCAGCAGCGCCACAATGGCGATGGGGAAGGTTTCGAGGATATTGGCCTTTGCCCGTTCCAGCCGACCGGCCACGGGATCAAGCGGGGGCAGGCTTTCGTCGCGCGCGCCCATGTTCCAATTCACGCCGAATTGCCTCGTCTTGTAATGCGCGCCCAGCAGAATATGGGCCAGCAGCAGCAGGCACCCCAGTCCCAGCACGGTGATTTCAGGCGATTGGGCAATCATCGCGTTCCCCCTTATTGCGCGGTGCGGGCCAGCGTCCAGCTCGCCGCGAGCGGGGCGGGGCCGGCCTCCACCGCCACATCGGCAACGCCGGTCTGGCGCAATTGTTCGGCCACGGCATCGGCCTGATCCTGCGGGCCGCGCAGCACCAGCGCATCGCCGCGCCGCCGTGCCGCCCAGCGAATCAGGGCAAGCGCCTGCTCGCCCGCTTCGGTGGGCTCGCCATCGGCAAAGGCCACGCTGGGAAGCGGCAGTTGCGGCGGGACAAGCTCGATCCGCCAGGCGCTGTCGGCGGCGATCAGGCGCGCCTCCAGTTCGCGGTAGGTGGCAAGGCTGGCGCCGGGCAGAGCGGTGACGCGAACCTGCGCCCGGCGGTTCTGCCGGTCCACCAGCACATCGGATGGCTCCACCCCGCCAATGACGGCCAGCCGCGCGGCAATATCCTCGGCGCGGCGGTTCGCCTCTTCCCGTGCGCGGGCGGCGGCAAGGCCGGCCTCCTCCGCGGCGCTGGCTCCGGTGCCGACCTGGTATTGCGTCAGCGCCACGCTGAATTCGCGGCTCAATTGTCGGCGCAGGAAGCGTTCAGCCTGCAATTCCGCCTCTGGCGCCAGTTCGGGGGTGAGCACGGTGGCGGTCACCTGCACCGGGTCGGCCGCGAAATTGATATCCACCTGCGACAGGCGCGCGCTGTTTGAAAAGGGCAGCATCACCGCGTTGTTGATCGCCCGCGTCGCCTGCGCCTCCCACGCGATCTGGCGCAGCGCGATGCCCAGCGGCACCGCCAGCGCCAGAAACACTACCAGCAGCAGCACATCCTGAAACCGCGTGTGCTTGCTCGAAAGCCGGGCATCAAATCCATAGAGCCGCGCCATGACCGCAGCCGAGAGGGCAATGGTCACCAGATTGGTCACGAACAGCAGCAGCGCGCCCGAAAACACCGGCCAGTTCCACGTTGCCAGACCAAATCCCACCACGGCGAGCGGGGGCATCAGGGCGGTGGCAATCGCCACGCCCACCACCGCGCCCGCCCTGCCCCGGATCAGCGCATAGGCCCCGGCAAGCCCCGAAAACAGCGCCACCAGCAGATCGAACAGATTGGGCCGCGTGCGCGCAGCAATCTCGGATGTCACATTCTGCAACGGCGACAGGAACACGATCAGCGCGGTGAACGCCACTGCGAGCAGCGTGCCCACAGCCACCGCCTTGGCGCATTTGCGCAGCCAGACATAATCGCCCGATGCCGCCGCAAAGCCCAGGCCGATGATCGGCCCCATCAGCGGCGCGATCAACATTGCCCCGATGATGACGGCGGGCGAACCGAGCAACAGGCCCAGAATGGCGATCCCGGCCGACATGGTGGCCATGAACAGGAACCGGGCGGACACATCGGCTTCCTCGCGCCGCAATTCAACCAGCCCTGCCTGATCGACCGTAGCCACCACTTCGCGCCGCCACCAGGCGCGGAAACTGCCGATGACCCGGCCAAAACCCATCCGCCTGGCCGCAGGGGCCCCATTGTCGTTCACCGCCATCTCTCCGTTTCCTTACCGAACCCTAGGGGTCTGCTTTGCCTGTGTGAATGCTTGAAAAGCGTGTCTTGCCTGCCTAATACAGTT
Source organism: Alteraurantiacibacter palmitatis (assembly GCF_037154115.1). Taxonomy (NCBI): domain Bacteria; kingdom Pseudomonadati; phylum Pseudomonadota; class Alphaproteobacteria; order Sphingomonadales; family Erythrobacteraceae; genus Alteraurantiacibacter; species Alteraurantiacibacter palmitatis. The sequence continues at coordinate 190,432 of NZ_JBANRO010000005.1, forward strand.
CGCAGGCAACGAGCGGGGCGAAGGATCAAGGGCCATGGCATCAAGCAACGAGACGACAACCGCAACCGAACTGAAACTCACCCCGCCCGATCCGGTGCCCGCTGTCGCGCCCGAAAAAGCTGTGGGGCTGGTGCCGTTGGCGGACGAGAAGCGCTCCAAGCTGGATGAAAAGGTGGACGGCTTTGTTGCCGAACTGGTGGCGCTGGATGCCAAATCACCCGATTTCGGGCAGAAGGTCGACCAGATCACCAATATGGGCCGCAAGGAAATCATGGCCGCCGCCGGTATGTCCAACCGCTTCCTCGACCGGCCGGTGCGCGCGATGGACAAGGACAGCGGCGTGGGTGCAGACTTGGCCGAACTGCGGCGCACGGTGGAAGAACTCGACCCCGGCCGCGCAGGCAAGATGACCGGGCGCAAGCTGTTCGGCATCATCCCCTTCGGCAACAGCCTGAAGAACTATTTCGACAGCTACACCTCCGCGCAGGGCCACATCCAGGCGATCCTCGCCCGCCTGTCCAGCGGCAAGGACGAACTGCTGATGGACAACGCCGCCATCGATGTGGAGCGGGCCAAGCTGTGGGAAGCGATGGGCAATCTGGAACAGATGATCCACATCGCCCGCGCGCTCGACACCAAGCTGGAGGAAACCGCCGCCGATCTGGACGCGACCGATCCGGAAAAGGCGCGCGCGATCCGCGAAACCGCGCTGTTCTATGTCCGCCAGAGGACGCAGGATCTGCTCACGCAGATGGCGGTCAGCGTGCAGGGCTATCTGGCGCTCGACCTCGTCAAGAAGAACAATGTCGAACTGGTAAAGGGCGTGGACCGCGCCAGCACCACCACGGTGGGCGCGCTGCGCACTGCCGTCACCGTGGCGCAGGCGATGACCAATCAGAAGCTGGTGCTGGGCCAGATCACCGCGCTGAACACCACCACCGCCAACATCATCGATTCCACCGGCAAGCTGCTGCGCGAAAACACCGCACAGATTCACGAACAGGCGGCATCCAGCACCATCCCGCTCGAAACGCTGCAACGCGCGTTCCAGAACATCTATGACACCATGGACGAGGTGGACAGCTTCAAGCTGCGCGCGCTGGAATCCATGAAACAGACGGTCAATGTGCTCACCGACGAGGTGGAGAAGTCCAAGGGCTATATCGCGCGGGCCGAAGGGCAGGCCAAAGCATCGCAGGCCGCATCTGCGCCTTCGCTGCTGAGCCTTGAGGGCTGATGGCAGACGACCTGACCCGGCAAAGCGAGCGGCTGCTGGCCGATGCGCAAGACCTGCTGCGCGACAACCGGGCGGGCGGACGGTACCGGTTATCCGGCCCGGCCATTGGTGAAGGTTCGCGGCGGCTGCGCAAATCCAACCTTGCCACGCGGCTGAAATTGATCGCCGCTTCGCTGGCTGCGATCATCGTCGCATCGGGCGTTGTCGGGCTGATCGTCGATGGTATCGGCTTTGTCGGCGTGATGGTGACCGTGCTGGCCATGGCGGCCGCCGTGCTGATCTTTGGCAATTTTCCCAAGGTAAAGGTTCCCACCCGCGCCGAACTTGCCCGCACGCAGGATGCCCGCGCGCTGGTGGCGCGCACCGAATTGTGGCTGGAAGGCCAGCGCGCGGCCTTGCCCGCGCCCGCGTCAAGGCTGGTGGAGAACATCGGCACGCGGCTGGACGCACTGGGCGCGCAGCTTGCCCATGTCGATCCCGGCCATCCTGCCGCCGCCGAAACGCGCAAGCTGGTGGGCGAAATCCTGCCCGAAACGATTGAGGCCTACCGCCGCATCCCCGCGCATCTGCGCGGCGAGGCGCGCGCCGGCTCCACGCCCGATGGGCAATTGGTGGACAGCCTCACCAAGATTGCGCACGAGATTGATCAGGTGACGCGGCAATTGGCCGAAGGGTCGCTGGATGAACTGGCCGTGCGCACCCGCTATCTCGATTACCGGTATGGAACGGGCAGCGATGCCGGCGTGCCCCTGCCCGACCTGCAACCGGCCGACACGCAATTCGCGGAGAGAAAATAATGGAAGTCGCCATCCCCCACACTCTCGGCCGCGAGGAAGTGCGCCGCCGCCTGTCCGGTTCGGGCAACCAGATTGCCGATGCCATTCCCGGCGGCATGGCGCAGGTGACGAGCGAATGGCTCGACGAGGACACAATGGGCCTGACGATCACGGCGATGGGCCAGCCGCTCAATGGCCGGATCGAGATTGGCGAAGATCAGGTGGTGTTCGTAATGGATCTGCCGTTGGCCTTGAGCTTCATCAAGCCGATTGTCGAAGGCACGATCCAGCAGGCCGGGCAGAAACTGCTCGCCCCGCCCCCTGCGGCCTGATTTTTACAGCTTTCGGTCAAGTTCAAGATAGCTGCGCGGAATACGCAAGGCGGCCGTCCCTTCGCGCGTTTCGCGCAGGAACAGCCACAGCGCCGCCATCAGCAAGGCAATCGCGGCGATGAACACGGCTGCCGCCACGGGTTGCAGGCTGAAATCGGCAAATTCCTGCAGGAACAGCAGCGCCACGGTCAACCCGATGGCGAGGCCCGACATCACCAGCAGCAGGATCGCCCGTCCGATCAGCTTGATGCGGATATCCACGGTGCGAATTTCGCGCACGATCGCGTCATGTTCGGCCCCTTGCGTTTCGGCATGGCGGGCCTGCAACACGCGGCTGCGGTCCACCACGCGGCCCAGCCGGTTGGACAGGATGTTCATGATATTCCCGATCGCCACCAGCACGAATACCGGCGCCAGTGCCAGCTGGATGGTTTGCGCGATCAGCCCTCCGCCCATGTCCATGCCCTGAAATTCCCTCCTATTGCTGAACCGCGCCGGTCAGCTTGCCCACCTTCTGCGCGCCGTCCATTGTGGTGACCAGCACCTCATCGCCATTCACGATAACTGCCACATCCGCAAGTCCGATCAAGGAGATACGCGGACCATCCGTTATCGCCAGCACATTGCGGCAATCGACCAGTTCGGCGCGGCCCTCCACCCGGTTGCCATCGCTGTCGCCTTCGCGTGCGTCGCGCAGGGCGTGCCAGTTGCCGATATCGGACCACCCCATGGCGGCGGGCACCATCGCCGCGCGGGCGGTCTTTTCCATCACCGCGTAATCGACCGATTCCCCGTCAAACCCGGCAAAGGGTTCAGGCGCGGGATAAAAGGCCGCGCCTTGCGCCTTGCCGCCCGCCACCGCCTGTTCCACCCCGGCGGCGATATCCGGGCGATGGCTGCGCAATTCGGCCAAAAAGGCGCCTGCCCGGAAAGCGAAGATGCCGCCGTTCCAGCTATACCCCCCATCCGCCAGGAACTCCGTCGCGCGCGCCAGATCGGGCTTTTCGACAAAGCGCTCGATACGGTAGCCTCCATCCAGGGCGGCGCCCCGCTTGAGATAACCAAAGCCGGTTTCAGGCGCGGTGGGGGTGATGCCGAAGCTGACCAGCCAGTCCTCAGCCGCCAGCCGGGCGGCCGCCTCTGCCGCTGCACGGAACGCCGTCACATCGGCAATGAAATGGTCGCTGGGGCATACCAGCATCACCGCGTCTTGCGGCAGGCGGCACGCGGCAAGCGCAATGGCGGCGGCAGTGTTCTTGGCCTCAGGCTCCACGATCACGCGGGCATCGGGCCTGGCGCCAAGCTGCGCGGTGATGTGTTCCAGATGCTGTGCGCCTGCCACCACGATCGGCGCGGCAAACCGGGCGGGATCGGCGCAGCGGTCCAGCGTCGCCTCGAACAGCGTGCGTTCCCCCACCAGCGGAAGAAAGGGCTTCGGCTTGGCCTTGCGGCTGACGGGCCACAGCCGCGTTCCGCTGCCTCCGCACAGGATAACGGGGTGGATGAAGGTCATAGGGGCCAAGCTCCAATACCGGTTGCGCAGGCATTGAATCGCATCTCAGCGCGAATTATTGCCGGCGAAAGAAGTCCTGCCGCCAGCCATAGCGCGCAGGCACAGGATTGCCACTGGCATCGCGGGCCGGAGTGAACCGGATCCGCTCGATCACCAAGGGGCACAACAGCGCATTGGTGGCCGGATCAGGCCCGGCGCGCGACACGCTGCAATCATAGGCGCGCCCATCCACACCCACGGTGAACACCACTGTCACCGAAGTGCCCTCGCGCACCTGCCGTCCGCCTTCGGGAATGGGAAAATCGCGTGCCGAATTGATGCTGCCCGACAAGACCGAAGGGCCGCTGGCAAGACCGCTGCCGCGCCCCTGCCCCGCATTGCCGCTGCCCGTGCCATCGCCCGGCCCCTGCGCGCCGGTGCCATCGCCGCTCTCGCGCGCGCCGGATGCGTTCTCGGTTCCCGTAGAGGCTGCGCGCGGCACGGGGCTGGGATTGACGGGCACCGGATTTGCCGGTGCCGCCACCTCGCGCGCATTTGCCTGCTGCCCCGGATCACCGGCCGCGCCCTCGTCCTCCTGATCGGGTTCGGGGGCGGGCGGCGGCGGAGGGCTGGTGATTGTCACGGTAAAGCCGCGCATCGCCTGCTCCACCATGCGTGCAGTGAAATCGGGGGCCAGCAACCGCATCAGCAGCGCGCCTGCCGCCAGATGGGCGAGCAGGATCAGCACAATCAGCCACCAGCGCGGGCGGCGGCGCGGTTGATAGATACTGCCGTCTCCCACCACCACCTTGCGTGTCTCCTACTGCCCGCCATGACAAGAATTGCAATTCTAACGGCATTTGTCATCTTGGCGACAAGCCAAGTCGCGCCTCAGACGCGGTGATCTGGTTTATTGCCGTTTTCCGGCAAGGCTGCAATTTGGACGCCACTGCCGGAATTTGGCGTGTGCAAGGCATCGGTCGGGGCATCGGACAAGGGACATTGGGCATGAAACTGCTGTATGTCGAAGACAATGCCGATGCGGCTGCCGATGTCTCGGCTCTGCTGGCGCGGCAGGGCTGGCAGGTAGTGTGGGAAATGCGTGGGCAGGACGGCTTGCGCCGCGCCGCGATGGAACCGTTCGACACCATCATTCTCGATCGGATGCTGCCCGACATGGACGGTCTGGAAATTGTCGAGCGCCTGCGGACAAGCGGCGTGGATGCGCCCGTGCTGATGCTGTCGGCGCTGGGCCGGGCAAGCAACCGGGTCGAAGGGCTTGATGCGGGCGTCGATGATTACCTCGCCAAGCCGTACGAGCCGGAGGAATTGCTGGCTCGGCTGAAAGCGCTGGTGCGCCGGGCCGAAGGGCGCGCGCATTCCGCCATCATCATCTACGGCCAGTTCGAATGCCACGTGAAGGCGCGCACCGCCTTTCGCCGCAATGTCCATATTCCGCTCAGCCCCAAGGAGTTCGAGCTGTTCCGCTATTTCATGGAGAATGCGGGCGAGACGGTTACACGCGATATGCTGCTGCGCGATGTGTGGAAAATGAACTTCGATCCGCAGACCAATGTGGTTGATGTCAATATCGGCCGCCTGCGCCGCAAGCTGGAAGCCGGTTTCGACAAGCCTGCGCTGGAGACGATCTGGGGTACGGGATACCGGCTGACGCGTGGCGAATAGCTCTCCCCTGCCCGAAAGCGGCCCTGCCAGCCGGGCCATACCGCCCGCGCGATCGATCTTTGCGCGGATCGTGCGGCGGGCCATGCTGTTCACGCTGGTCGCGCTGGCGCTGTTGTTCGCGATCACAACATGGGAAGCCTGGCGCGCAACCGAACGGTCGCTGGCGATGACGGTGGACACCGACATTGCCGGCCTCGTCGACATTTACGCCACCGGGGGCGAGGCGGAATTGCTCGCGCGGCTGGATGACCGTGCGACGCTGGTCAGTCTGGAAGGGCGGCGCGCGCGCTATCTGGCCGCGCGGCCCGATGGCACCGTGCTGGCCGGCAATGTGGCGCGCTGGCCCGATCTGGGCGCCGCCCTGTCCGAGGCAGGGTTCCTGACGCTGGATGACGGCACCCGCGTCTTTGCCCGCGCCACACGGCTGGGGCCGGATATCGATCTGCTGGTGGCGCGCACCTACGAACGCGACCGCACCGCCCTGCTGCGGCAGGCGGCGCTGTTTGGTGCGGTAGCCACGCTGATCGTGCTGGCCAGCGGCCTCTTGGCCCGGCGTGCGGCGCGCAATCTGCGCCGCCGCATCCGCGCCATCAGCAAGGCGTTTCGCAGTGCGGAAGAGGGGCGCGATCCCGATCTGGCCGAAAGCGAATGGGATGACGAGATCGGCGAACTCGCCACGCTCAGCACCCGCGCCATCACCCGCTCCGCCAATCTGGCGCGCACGCACCGGCATATGTCGGATCACATTGCACATGAAATCCGCACCCCGCTCACCCATCTCGATGCCCGGCTGGTGGGGGCGATGCGCAGCCTGCCCGATGGCGCTGACCCCGCTCTGATCGACCAGTGCCGCCGGGACATTCGCGGCGTGGTGACCATGCTCGATTCGCTGCTCGACATTGCCAGCAGCGAAGCGCGGGTGGGGGACATGACAGGGCTTTCCCCGGTCGATCTGTCCGCACTCGCCAGCGATCTGGCCGAGCTTTACGCGGGCAGCGCGGAGGAAGAGGGGCTGACCCTGCGCACCTTCATCGAGCCCGATGTGACGATCCTGGGCGAACCGATGCAACTCACGCGGCTCATCTCCAACCTGCTCGACAATGCGATCAAATATGTGCCGCGCGGCGGGCAGATCATCCTTTCGGTGGCGCGCGGCCCGGTGATCGAGGTGCGCGATGACGGGCCAGGCATCGCGCCCGAACTGCGCCCGCTGGTGTTCGAGCGGTTCCGCACCGGCCAGAACCCGGCGGGCAAGACCAGCCATGGCCTGGGCCTCGCGCTCGCCCGCGCGATCGCGCTGCGCCATGGCATGGGGATTGCGCTTGCCGATTCGCGTGTGGGCGCGCATTTTATCATCAAGCCGCACGCCATGTGGAATGCAGGGGAGACAGCCGGATGAAACGCCTCGCCATGACATCGCTGGCCATATTGGCCGCCGGATGCGCGGCCGCAGGCAACGACCCGCTGGCAGCACAATCCGTCTCGGGACAATCCGTCGCTGCGCGACCCGCTGTCCTCCTGCCATCCACCGGCAATCCGCTGCTCGATGCGGCCGCGCTGCTGGCTGCGGCGGACTCCATCGCGCAGCCGGAACAGCGCGCGCCGCTTATCGAACGCCTCGACGCCATGAATGTGCAGCTTGCCGAAGGGGCGCCAGATGATCCGCTGGGCGAATGGCGCAGCCAGCATCGGGCGAATGAAAGCAATCCCTGGCGCGGGCGCACACTGGGCCCGGCCTATCGCCGCGCCAGCGTGGCGGCAGGGCAGAGGGTTCGGATCGAACAGATATTTTTTGCCGGGCAGCGCGCGCAGATTGCCGCGCAGGCCAGCGGCGGGGGGCAGGTGGCGCTGGCGATTGCCAACCCCCGGGCCGAGGCTGTGTGCCAAAAGCAGCTTTCCCCCAATGCCAGTTGTGACTGGCTGCCGATCTATACCGAGCGTTTCTCGATCGAGCTGGAAAACCGCGGGCGCGAACCAGCCAGCGTCTATATCGTGATCCGCTGAGCGCTCCGCCGATCACTTCACGTCACGCCGCAAATGCAAAGCAAAAGGGCCCGCCGGGGGGTCGCAATCCCGGCGGGCCATTCGGGTGCGGGGCCCATTTGCGCTTGGTGCGCTCAGGGCCCCGCCGTCGCGTCTCACCTCACTCCGGCCTGCCGCGCCATATAGGCTTCAAGCTGGGCGAGCTGGTCGGCCGAATAGAGAATGCCGCTGCCGGCGATCTGTTCCAGCCCCGGTGCAACAAAGGTGACAGGCGCCAGACCCGATGCCGCCTCGCCCGCTTCCCAGCGGCTCCACTGTTCGGGCGCGCTGCCCACAGATTGCAGCGACTGGCTGCCTCCGCCGCTGCCACTGTTCCCGCCCGACAGCGTCCCGTTGCCGAAGATGGCCGCGCCGATCACTTCCTTGCCATTCCCGCCGCTATGCCGCGCGGTGTAGGTGATGCCCAGCGTGTCGACATCGTTGGCAATGGAACCAAAGGCGGTGAAGGAGCAATTCGTTCCTCCTGCACAATTTGCCCCCCCGCTCACGCCCGGCACGGTAAAGCCGAAATGGCCGATGGGGTTATACAGCAGATCCGTGGTGGAGGCCTGCGGGTTGGCGATCCCGCCCGTAGTGGCATATCCCAGCGTCAGCCCGGCCATCGTGATGGTCGCTTCAAGGGCAACCTTGGGCTGGGCGCCGAAAACAATCGCCATGTCCCCGGTGAAGCTGCCGGGGGCAAGCGATCCGTCCACGATGGTCGGCTTTGTCGCCGCCAGCAGATCATAATGGATCACGCCCGATGCAGGCAGGGTGTAACCAGTCGGCGTGGGCCGCACAAACAGGTAATGGAAACCCTGATTGGCGTTGAGCGTGAACGGCGTTCCGCCGGTATTCGTCCCGTCAGCCCAGCGGCCGATCAGCACATCGGCATTCCCGAAGACATCGGTCTGGCTCATTGTGCCGCGTGTGCGCGTGGCTCCGCCCGAGCGGGTGTAGGAGAGCAGACCGCCATTCGCATCCACCGTGTAGGACGAGGCGTCAAAGGCACTCTCTCCGCCCGGAATCAGGCCCGACGGGGTGGTTACCGTTGTCAGGAAATAGGTGCGCGGAGTGATGGGATCAAACCCGCCCGTGTAACCGGTCAGCGTTCCGCCACCATTCGGCGGAGGCGGGGGCGGCGGCGGCGGGGTGCCCGCCACGATTGCATCGGGATACAGATCGCTGCGCCCGAAAATCACCGCGCCGTTGATCGCGTCGCGGAAGGTGCCGCTGCCATTATTGGCGTAAAGCTGCGCCAGATAGGTAAAGCCCAGTTGCGAGGCGAATTCATCGGCCAGCGCGCCTTGGAAATAGATCGTCCCGGCATTGCCATTGGTGGCACTGCCTTGCGTTTCAAAGGCAAAGCGTCCGTGGCTGGGGATGGTGATGTTGATGTTCGGATTGGCAAGGCTGGCCGCGCTGCCGAAGCTGTAGGTATATCCTGCCTGCGATCCGGCGGGCAGGACAATCTGCCCTTGGACGCCGATCTTGGGCGCCGGGCCAAAGGCGATCGCCAGGCTTGCCTCAATCGTGCCGAGGCCGTTTAACCCGCGCGATGACGAAGGGCTGGTGCCGCCGATCAGATTGTATTCGACCCGGCCTGTTGGCAGCATCAGCGAACTGGCAAGCGGCGCCGCCAGCAGGAAATGCGCGCCCTGATTGGCGGCCAGATTGAATTCGGAATAGGGGCCGTCCGACCAGCGGCCGATCAGCAACCGCGAATTGCCCTGCACTTCGAACGCCTGCGCTGAATTACGCGTGTAGTTGCCGCCGGCGGTAATGGCGATGTTCAGCGGGCCGTTCGCCCCGTCGAGCGCCCAGGTGCCGGTGCTGACATTTTGCCGGAAGCCCTGCACGCCGGATACCGGGCTGTTGAAGATGCCGCTCAATGCGGCACTGCCGCTGGTTGAGGTGAAACTTCCCGGCTGATCGACAGGCCGCACAACCGGCGCAGGGATCACAGGCCGCGTACCCAGACTGTCCAGCTCCACACCGCTGGTGCCGAAAATGGCGATGCCGGTGATCTGCGCATTCGTGTCGCTGACGGTGTAGACAAGGCCTGCGCTTGATCCCCCGTCTCCGAACAGACCGCCGCGCACATAGCTGGAACAGGCAGCCGCACAGGCCGCGCCCAGAATGCCGGTGGTCTCCATCCCGCCTTCGAACCGGCCCGTGGAAGTATTGAGCTGGAACCCGCCCAGTTGCGGGCTGGCCGATCCCCCCGTGGTGGTGGCGCGCCAGCCGCGATTGTCCATGTAGACATCCATCTCGAAACCAACGCGCGGCGGTGTGCCGTAACTGACCGCCAGCGAACCTTCGAACGAACCGACCGATCCTGCCGCCCCCTGCTGGTTGGTGGGCGATGTGCCACCGACAAGGATGTAATCGACCTTGCCCGTGGTCGGCAGATTGGTGGGCACGGCGCCGGTCAGCACATGGCTGTTCCAGTTGGAATAGATCGTGCCGGTGGGCCGCGCAAACCGTGTCCAGGCGACATCGCTGCCGATCTTGCCCGATTCCATCGCGGTGTAATTGCCGTCGCTGGCGAAATTGCGCACGGCAGTGCTGGCATAGCTGATCTGTCCGATGACGCCATTGGCGGCCACATCCACGCTGGTCGTGGCACCCACGCCGATGCCGTTGGGATCGGAAATCCACGTATGGCCGCTAGCGATCTGCACCGGGTTGCCCACGGGGAAGCCGGTGAATTCATCGGGAATCCCGCCGCCGGTCAGGAAGGCAAGGTAATTGCTCCAGAAATCCAGCGCCGCACCCTGAAAATTGGCGGCGAGCAGGCCCAGCGCATCGAGAATCGCCAGATAGGCCTGGATCTGCGCCTGCGTCAGCGCGGTGTAGCCCGATGGCAGGCCGCCGCCGGCCAGATAGGCGTAGAAGGCGCTGATGGCCGCCAGATAATCGGCATAAACCGGCAGTCCGGCAAAATCCGCCGGATCGCCGCCGCCCTGGATGAAGGCGTAATATTGCGTGAAGAAGGTGTTGAGGCCCGCAAAGCTGGCAAAGCCGCCCGCCACGCCCGAAAGTGCGGCCAGATAGGCTTCGATCTGGCTTTGCGTCAGCGCGGTGTAATCGCCCGGCAAGCCGCCCGCCGCCAGGAAGGCATAATAGGCGTTCAGCGCGGCCACATAATCCTGATAGATCGGCAGGCCGGCAAAACTGGCCGGATCTCCGCCCCCGCTGACAAAGGCGAAGTAATCGGCAAAGAAGGTGCTGAGGCCCGAATAGGCGCCAAACCCGCCCGCCGCGTTCAGCGCCGCCAGATAGGATTGCAGCGTTGCCAACGGCAGCGCAGTGTAATCGCCCGGCAAGCCGCCGCCCGCAAGGAAGGCGTAATAGGCGTTCAACGCCGCCACATAGCTTTGGTAAACCGGCAGGCCGGAGAACGTGCCGGGCAGGTTGCCTGCAGAAATATGCGCGAAATAGGCAGTGAAGAAATCGGACAGACTGCCCAATTGCGTTGCAAAGCCGCCCGCCGCGTTCAGAGCGGCCAGATAGTCGCGGATCTGGCTGGCGGTGAGCGCGGTGTAATCGCCGGGCAAGCCGCCGGCATCGAGGAAAGCGAAATAGGCCTGCAAGGCGCTGACATATGTCTGATAGACGGGCAGGCCCGCAAACAGATTGGCGCTGCCCCCGCCCGCCAGGAAGGCGAAGTAATCGTTCAGGAGATCGGCATTGCCACCCAGCAGCGCGGCCAGTTCGCCCGAACGGCCAAGCGCATCGAGATAGATCGCCAGCACATTGAGCGCATCGCCCGTGTAATCGCCGGGCAGCCCGCCGGCGGCCAGGAATTCGGCATAGGCGTTCAAGGCCGAGGCAAAGGCCGGGAGGTTCAGCGAAGGCAGGCCGGTGAACAGATCAGGATCGCCGCCGCCTGCAAGGAAAGCGAGATATCCGGTGTAGAAATCGGAGAGGCCGCCCAAGAACGCGCCCGTTGCACCTGCTGCTTGCAGCGCCGCGACATAGGCGGCGATCTGCTGCTGCGTCAGCGCGGTATAGCTGGATGGCAGCCCGCCCTGCGCCAGAAAGGTGTAATAGGCATCAAGCGCGGCGGCATAACCCGCAAACACATTGGCGTTGAGGCCAGCCCACAGGTCGATATCGCCGCCGCTCTTCAGGAAGGCGAGGTAATCGGCAAAGAAGCCCGCATTGCTCCCCAGAAACGCGGTCAGCGCATCGGCATCGTCGAGCGCGGCGAGCCAGGCGTTGAGCTGCGCCACATCGCCGCTGAACGCGGACGGCAGGCCGCCGCCTTGCAGGAAGGCGAAATAGGCGTTGAGCTGCCCGGCGTAGCCGGCAAAGATATTCGCGTTGAGCTGCGCAAAATCATCCACGCCCCCGCCGCCCTGCAAATGCGCAAGGTATGCCGCATAAAAGCCTGCCTTCTCGCCCAGAAGCTGCGCGAACAGGCCCGACCGGTCCAGCGCTTCAAGATAGTTGCGCAGCTGTTCCGGCGTCAGCGTCGAGGACGCGCTGGGCACGCCGCCACGGGCCAGATAATCGAAATAGCCGGCAAGCGCTGCGGCATAGGTTTCGGCAAAGGCAAAGCCGCCGCTGGCAAGGTAATCGGCCAGCACCTGCTGGTCATCCGCCGAAAGCTGCTGCGCCAGCCCGCTGCTGGCGAGGAAGGCGATATAGCTGTCGAGCACGTCCTGCGATGCGCCCGCAAATTCGGTCGGGTTGCCGCCTTCGCGCACGAAGGCGAAATAGGCGGTGACGAGATCGGTATAGCGGCTGGCAAACAGGTTCGGATTGCCCCCTTCGCGCAGGAAGGCGAGATAGGCCTCGGCCAGCACCCGGTTGCGCGCCGAAAGCTCGGCCAGCCGGCCCAGATTGGCCTGATAGGCAAGGAAGGCATTGATATCGGCTTGGCTTGCGCCGGGGAATTGCGTCGGCACGCCGCCCGCGCGGATCAGGTCGAGATATTGCGACAGGAACCCGGCATAGGCGGTAAGGAACTGCGCCCCCGATCCGCCATTGGCGAGATAGCGCAAGTAAGTGCGAATAATGTCGGCCTGCGCGGCTGGGAAAGGCCTGCCGCCATTGAAGCCTTGCAGATTGGCCGCCAGCGCCACCAGCTGCCCCAGATCGCCCACCGGATAGGTGTCGAGGCGCGGATTGCCATTGGCCGCATCCACCCGCCGGCCCAGCGCGACAATATCGGACGCCGCGCCCGCCGCCGCCAATCCATCGCCCAGCGAGACTGGCAGGCCGTTTTCCGCCGCGGCCAGCGGGCCGCCTTCACCCAGATCGGCAAGCTCCGGCACGTCCTGCGGCGCCACTCTGCCCGGAACCGGCGGCTGGCTGGCGCGCGCCACCACCTGGCGGATATTGCCGCCTCCCGCCGCGGCCCACATCTGCCCGGCGGCAAAGGTGCGCTGCACCCGGCCCCGATTGATGGTGACATTGCCGCTCAAGGCATGGCCATCGCTCTCTCCGTTTTCCTGCACGGTGAAGCTGGCGGCATTGCCGCTGCCGCCCACACGGCCTTCCACCCCGTCGGGCATCCGCACCACCGTCACCACATCGCCTGCGCCCGCCACGGTCACGCTGCCCCTGTGCAGCGATACCGAATCGTCGGTGTTGAGCGTGAATTCCGCTCCTTCACTGAACGACAGGGTGGCGCCGTTATCCTGCCGCAGTTGCAACAGTCCGGTGCCGTGGGCCACACGCTCCCCGCCGGGCACATGAGTGCGTCCGGAAGAGGAGAACAGCACGCTGGAGGCCTGCGCCGGAACGCTGGCCAGCGCCAGCAGCGAGGCGGAGAGAAACAGCGCGCGTCCCAGCGGGCGGCGCGAAGGTGAGGAGAGAGTCGTCTGGCGGATCATGAGGCTGGCTCCCGTATGTCGCGTGAAGGGGATCAGAATTCGAGCCGCACACCGGCCGAGACGGTGAAGCGGTCGTAATCGTAAAGGGCGATATTGCTCCAGTTGCGCGTGAAGCTGGCGCGCGGCTGGAAGAACAGGCTGTCGGTCAGCGCCAGTTTCAGGCCGATCTGCGCGTCCACCCGTTCATCATGCCGCTTCACCAGAAACAGCACGTCGGCCGCGTCATAGCGGCGCATATCGAAAGCGATCCCGCCCTGCACGGCCAGCCGCTCGGTCAGCGGATATTCCCCGCCCAGCGAGGCGTTGGCGAACCAGTTGGAATAGGCATCGCCCGCCTGCCGCCGCGTTTCTTCCTTGCCGCCGGACAGCGTGGCCGAAAGGTTGCGCGTGACATAGCCCAGCGCGACGGCAAACCGGTCGGCATCGAGCAGGGGCTGGGTATCGAAATCCAGCCGGTTGAATTGCGCGGACAGGGTGATCGCGCGGCCCTGCGTCAGCACGCGGGTATATTGCGCCACCGCGCCATAGCTGTTGCGGTAACCATCCCCGTCCAGCCAGAAGCGCTGCACCTGGCCCGACAGCGAGAGGACATCGCGGTTGGCAAAACTGTGCGCGAAGCCCGCCGTGCCGGTCAGGCTGGCCGTATCGAAAGCGGACGTGTCGAAATTGTCGCGCCAGCTGCCCAGCACCGAGGCAAAAAGGCGATCCTGCCGCGAAATGGCGGTGACGCCCGAGACGCCGCCGGTCAGCTCGTAGAACTCGTCCCCTTGCGCGCGCGCACCCGGCCCCAACTGGCCCGGCCCCAGGAAGGAGAACAGCGGAATTGTGATCTGCGTCAGGTCGGTGGCGGCGTTGATATTGTCGTCATACCCTGCGCGCGCATCGAGGAAGCCCGACACATCGCTGCCGCCGCCGGCAATCTGCCGGTCGAACTGGCGCACAAAGCCGGTAAAGCGCTGACGCACCGGATCGGGCAGGGTGGGATCGTCCACCACGGTCGCAAATTCGCGGCGTGCAGTGTCGATATCGCCCGCCAGCGCATAGGCGCGGGCGAGTTCGGCTCGCGCGGCGGCATGGGTGGGGTGCACCGCCAGCACGCGTTGCAGCGCGATGATCGCCGCGCCGTAATTCCCGCTGTCGAGCGCGGCAATGCCCAGCGCATAGTCAAATTCCGGATCGCCCGCGCGCGTCGCTTCCTGCGGGGCAAGCGCGGCATATGCGGCTGCCGCCGCTTCGGGCGATTGCTGCTGCGCGGCTGCGGGCAAGCCCGCCACACCCGCCAGCAAGGCCGCCATCGCCGGCAGAAAGCGCGTTACCCACATCTTGCACATCATCAGCCCTGTTCCCCAAGTCGAAGGATCGAAGTGGGGGCAAGCCTATGGCAAGCAGGGCAAATCCGCCGCTGACAAGCCCGGTTGAAGCTGTGACAGTGCCCGTTAGGATCGTGACGGCGGTGCGGGGCGGCCGCTCAATCCGCCGCTTGCCAGCGCAGCACCGCGCCGTTGCGGCGATCGGGCGAGGCACCGGCAAGGTTGGCGGCATAGGGATCGCCCGTGCCCGGTTGCAAACCGACATAGCGGTGGGTCGCCAGCGAAAGCAGCATGAACTCGCCCCCCAGCATATCCTGCCATTGGAATAGCGAGGCGTTTTCATCGCGCAGGCCATCGGGTGCGATCAGCCGCATATCGGCGGCAAGCCCCGCACCCGTTACCACCAGAAAGCGTCCGCTCTCCACCGCTTCCAGCGCCACGCGCCCCAGACCCCGGTCATGCACACGGAAACGCACAGCTGCGCCTGCCGCGCTGGCCGATGCGGCGCTGACATGGTGCAGCATCCCGTGCGGACTGGCCCAGGCAAGACTCTCATCCGCCAGATTGTGCATCGTGATGACGCGGCCCAGCGGCACATTTTCGCTGCGGTCGGCCAACGGCTCTGTCACCGTGAAACGGTCGAAATCGGCCCAGCCTTCGCTTTCCCCAGCCGCCCTATCCCCATCTGCGGTGTAGGCGAACAGGGCAAAGCGCACGCCCTGAAAGGTCTTGAGCTGGTAAGGTGTGCGGACCGGTTCGCCAAAGGGCGTGAAGTCGGTGCCGTTCGTGCTGTAGCCGAAGCGGGCCTCCTCCACCCGCGCATCGAAAGTCAGGCGCAGATGCACCAATGGGCCGGCCATTGGCGTGGTCTGCACGGTGTCGCTTGCCTGATCGTAAAGCCGCAGCGTGTACCCTTCACCGTCGCGCACAACGCCCAGCGTTGCGTGCGGCAGGTTGAGCAGGCCCAGCCCCGCAATATCGCCCGGCGCAAGGCCGCTGGCGTCAAGCAGCGCGGTTGCCTCGGACAGGGGAGCCAGCGCCCGCTGCGTCAAACTGCCGCGCGCACGCAAAAAATCAGGCGCAGGGCGCGGGCGCAGCCGCAGGAATCCGGGCCGCTCGGCAAGCGACCAGCGGCTGTCGTCGGGGTGATGGTTCCATTGCCACACCGGTTGCAGCGCCGGGCCATCGAACGTGTCAGTGCGATCCCATGCCGGGGTCGGCGGTTGGTGATGCCCGGTGGCAGGTTTGACCCATGTGCGTGGGGATCGCCCCGGATTGCCGGGCAGGCCGAACATCGGCCACCCGTCCTGCCAATGCACGGGCGAGAGGAATGTGGTGCGGCCCATCGCGCCTGTATCCATCATCGAAAAGCCCCACCAATCGCCATTGGGCAATTGCACCAGCCCGCCCTGATGCAACGGCGTGGCGCCATGGGCATTGGCGCTTTGCGGCCGCGTAAACGCGAACCGCGCGCCGGGGCCGGGCAGCGGCTTGCCGAGGCCGTTATCCGCCAGCCACCAGCCGCGCTGCGTCCCCATCGTCTCGCCTGCGCTGATGACGGCGGTTTCCCACGGGCCGTCCAGCCGATCCGCGCGCGCTGCCTGCATCCGGCCGGTGGGCGCGTAATTGGCGCTGATGATCCAGTATTGCCCGCCGATCTTGTAGAAATGATGCCCTTCGCCCATCGCATTGCCGGCAGGGATAATCACCCGCTCGGTTCCGGGGAGGAAACCCGACAGGTCTGGCGCCATCTCAATCAGGCGCACCTCGTCATAGCCTGTCACCGCCCAGACGCGCCCGTCATCGTCGAACAGCACCGAAATATCATGCGCATCGCCGGGAATGGAGCGGTGCGTCCAGGGCCCTGCCGGATCGCGCGTGCGAAAATGCTGGAGGCCGTGGCCGTTCACATTGGCAAAGATATGGAACTCGCCATCGTGATAGCGCAGCGAAGGCGCCCATATGCCCTGCCCGTAAATCTCCTGCCCTTCCTCCATCCGCCAGCCGGGGCCAAGGTCGAGCCGGTCGAACGCATAGGACACCAGCCGCCAGTTCACCAGATCGCGCGAATGCAGCAGCGGCAGGCCGGGCATCACATGCATGGTTGTGCCGGTCATGTAATAATCTTCGCCCACACGGATGATGTCGGGATCAGAAAACTCGTCCTGGAACAGCGGGTTGGTGAAGGTGCCGTTGCCGTTGTCGGCCGTCCAGCCCGTTGCAGGCGCGGTTTGCGCCGCGGCAGGATTGCCGAGAACCAAAGCTGCCAGACATATCAGCCAAACCCGCACACGCGCTCTCCTTGGCGCAAAGGAGAGCCTATTACTCCGACAATTTCAAGCAAGTTGGCGAAGGAGTGGAGGAGGTGAAAATGGTGAGCCCGACAGGATTCGAACCTGTGACCCGCTGATTAAAAGTCAGCTGCTCTACCTACTGAGCTACGGGCCCACGCCTTTGGGATGGCGTCACCTAGGCAGGGGGCTGCGCCGGGTCAAGCGCGCATATAGCTGCGCCAGCGTGAGGCCGGTCAGCGGATCACGCCAGCCGCGCGCAATCGCCACCGCCGGTTGCAGCACGAAGCTGCGCGCGCGAAACAGCGGATGCGGCACGATCAGGCGCGGCGGCAAGGCCACGACGCCGCCCGACCAGAGCACAATGTCGAGATCAATCACCCGTGAACGCCAGCGCTGCCCGCGCCGCACCCGGCCCAGTTGCGCCTCCACCGCCTGCAGCGCGTCCAGCAGTTCGAGCGGATCGAGATCCGATTCGAGCAGCAACGCCCCGTTGGCATAACGGCGCAGCGACGGGCCAATGGGCGCGGTTTCGATCACCGGGGCCATGGCCACCACGTGTCCCAGCGGCCCATCCATGATCCGCGCCACTGCCGCCAGAACAGCGCGCGGATGGCCGATGCGCGGGTGGCGCTGGTTCGATCCCAGCGCGATCAGATAGTGGTGCCGACTCAGATATCCTCCGCAATCCGCCCGTAAAGCTGCGGGCGGCGATCGCGGAAAAAGCCCCAGCTGGCCCGGTGGCGGCGCGCGGCATCCAGATCCAGCGTCGCCACCAGCACGCCGGTTTCCGCAGCGCCGTATTCCGCCAGATAATCGCCCCATTCGTCGCAAATGAAGCTGTGGCCGTAAAAGCCGATGCCGCTGTCTTCCGGGCCTTCCATGCCGATCCGGTTGGCGGCGACCACCGGCATACAGTTGGACACTGCATGGCCGATCATCGCGCGGCGCCACATCCGGCTGGTGTCCATGCCCGCATCCTTGGGCTCGGACCCGATGGCGGTGGGGAACAGCAGCACCTGCGCGCCCAGCAAAGCCAGGCAGCGCGCGGTTTCGGGATACCATTGATCCCAGCAGATGCCGATGCCGATGCGCGCCATGCCCGTCGGTGTGGGAATATCCCACACCTTGAACCCGTCATTGCCGGGGCGGAAATAGAACTTTTCCTCGTAACCCGGCCCATCCGGAATGTGGCTTTTGCGGTAAGTGCCCATGATCTGCCCATCCGGCCCGATCATCGCCAGCGTGTTGTAATAATGGTGCCCGTCCCGCTCGAAGAAGCTGGTGGGGATGGACACTTTCAACCGTGCGGCCAGCGCCTGCATCGCAATCACCGAAGGGTGCTCGGCCAGTGGCCTCGCCAGCGCGAAGAAATCGTCCTTCTCCTCGCGGCAGAAATAGGGGGAGGAAAACAATTCGGGCGGCAGGATCAGCTGCGCACCCTTTGCCGCGGCCTCCTCCACCAAAGCGGACACGGCGGCGATATTCTCGGCCTCATCCCAGGAGCCGAGGGGCAGTTGCAGGGCGGCGACGGTCAGCGTGGTCATGCGCTGCGCTTAGCCGCCCTCTTCCTCTACCTCAAGCGCCGGAAGCCAATCAGGGCCGCTTGCGGAACAGCAGCGTCATCCGGTCGCTTTCGCCAATCTGGGCGCGGCGGGCGCGTTCCTCGCTGCCTTCGGGCGCACCGGCGAAACTGGGGGGCAGCGACCAGACGCCGCGCTCCCAAATGGCAGGATCGGCCGGGTTGGCGTTGATATTGCTGCGCGCAACCAGTTCGAAACCATAGGCTTCGAACAGCGCGATCACATCCTGTTCGCGCTGGTAGCCGTTATCGCCCAGCACATAGGATGCGGGCGCATCGGCGGGGGCGCGGTGCTGCTCCACGCCTACCAGTCCGTCGTCCTTCAGCATGGCGCGCAAGGTCACCGCCAGATCATGGAACCAGCCAAACCGGCGGATATTGTGAATCTCGCGCATGATCATCACGCGGTCGACCGTGCCGTTCAGTTCCTGCGGAACGCTGCCGATATTGGCGCCGATCACCCGCGCGCCACCTTGCGGCACCCATCCCGCAGCCTGACCGGGGAAATTGTCGGCAGTGTTGCGCATCGACTGGAAAAAGCCCGGCCCGCCGCTTTCCCCGACATTGGGGTTGAGGCCGATATACGTGCCCTCTGCGCCCAGATAGGGGATCAGGATGCGGCTGAACCAGCCGCCCGACGGCATGAAATCGACCACCGTCATCCCCGGCTCGACCCCGAAAAAGGTCAGCGTTTCGGCCGGGTTGCGCCAGCGGTCGCGCGCCCGGTCGCCATCGCGGATCGGGCTTGCCAGCACTTCGGCCAAGGCCGGATGGGCGGCGTGATGATGCGCGGCGGCAGGTGCCTGCGCGGCAACGGGGGCCGAAAGCGCAAGCGCGCAGGCAGAAAGCAGAGCGGCGGCAATTCGCATGATCTTCTCCATCGGGGGGGCATGGGACAATGTGCTGCTGCCAGCCTAGACCGAAGGCCGTGGATGACAAGCGGGTCTTTCGGTACCATCTATGCCGCTCAAGGAGACAGCAAGATGGCAAGCAGTCAGGCAATCGTTGCGGGCGGATGCTTCTGGTGCACCGAGGCGGTGTTCAACGATGTGGCGGGCGTCACGGGCGTCGAGAGCGGCTATATCGGCGGGCAGGTGGCCGATCCGACCTACAAGCAGGTGTGCACCGGTGTGACAGGCCATGCCGAAGCGGTGCGCGTGACCTTCGATCCGGATACGGTCTCGCTGGCGGACATCTACGATATGTTCATGGGCACGCATGATCCCACGCAATTGAACCGGCAAGGCAATGATGTGGGCACGCAATACCGCAGCGCGATCTTCCCGCTGGACGATGCGCAACGCGCCGAGGCCGAGGCCGCCATTGCCCGCTGGAATGCCGAGCATCCGGGCAAGAAGGCGGTCACTACGATCGAAGGTCCGGCCATCTGGTATCCGGCGGAAGACTATCACCAGGGATACTGGTATGGCGAAGGCCAGCGCAATCCCTATTGCCTGGCGGTGATCCCGCCCAAGCTGATGAAATTGCGCAAGAGTTTTGCCGCCAAGGTAAAGGGCTAGAACGCCCTTACCGGCGCGATACAAGCCCCGCCAGCCAATGGCGCAAGCGATCCCACAGCGACGGGCTGATGTCCTCTGCCGCTTCGGCTTCTTCGCGCAGCAGGCGTGCGCGCAGCGAATTGTGCGCGCCCTCCTCGATATGCAGCTGGCGCGGCTCCTTGGGCATCATCCATGCAAGGTCGGGGCCGTCAGCGGCGTGCGCCATGTCATCCATCGGGAATGACGCAGGCGCCATGGCCGGCGCAGCATCGCCCAGCATGGCCTTGATCGGCAGGTCGAACACCGGCTCCTCCATGTCGGCCCCGTCGGCTTCCGCCGCTTCGGGTTCTTCCCAGGCAATGCCGGGATCGGGCAGCGAGGTCGGCGCGGACATGGCAGGCGGCGGCGCCACAGGAGGCCACATATCGCCCAGCCGTTCGATGGACGAAGCGCGCTCCACCGGGGAAGTGCGCGGGCTTTCCGGCATGGTCGGCGCAGGAAGAATTGCCTCAGGCTCAGGCTCAGGCTCAGGTTCGACCTGCGGTTCCGGCTCATACGCCGAAGGAACGGGCGGTGCGGCGGCAGCAAGGGGCGGCTGCACCGGCGGCACGCGCGGCGCTGTCAGGTGCCGCATCCGGGCCAATTGCTCCTCGATCGAGGGGATGGCAGCTTCGGCAGAAGCAGCGTCAGGGGCCATGGAATCGGCTTCATCGGCATCGCGCCATGGCGCAGAACTGGTCAGCCCGGCGAAAGGCCCGGTATCGGGCTGAGCTTCATCTGCCCACTCCTCGTCGGCTGCGGCCTCCTCGCCATCCTCCGCAACAGCCATATCGGCTGCCGGGACAAGCGCGGCTTCCGGTTCCCATTCATCCTCGGCGTCGATCGGGGCGAGGCCCAGCAGCATCGACGGCACCGGGCGGCGTTCAGCAGCCAGCGGATCGCCCGCCTCTTCCATGATCCGCGCCCCGCCCATCGCCATGGCGACCTGCGCCTCGGCCAGTTCATCGGGATCGAGCACGAGGACGGGCTTCTTCTTGGGCCTGCCCATGCGGCCGCCCAGCAGGCTCCCATAGGGACCATCGGTGAAATTGCCCGCCGCAAGGCGCGCTTCGTGGTCGGCAATTTCAAGGCGTTGAGCAAGGGCCATGGACCAAGCCTAGGGCGATATGGTGCCGATAGGCTTTCCCGATATGGTTAGCGCTGCCTTAACGCCGGAAACGCGCGACGAAGAAGCCATCCAGCCCGCCCGCCTCCGGCAACAGGCCCGGATGCGTGCGCAGCCAGCCTTGCGCCGTGGGGGCGAGGCCTTGCGGCAATTCCTCCGTCCGGATAGGATCGGGGGCGAGCGTGATGGCGGCCACCTGCTCCTCCCCCTCCGCCGCCTCCAGCGAACAGGTGGCGTAAACCAGCCGCCCTCCCGGCGCGAGCCAGCGCGCGGCGCGGGCCAGCAACGCGGCCTGCAATTGCGCCATATCCGCGATCTGGCGCACCCCGATGCGGTGCAGCACGTCCGGGTGGCGGCGGCAGGTGCCCGTGGCGGTGCAGGGCGCGTCCAGCAGCACGGCATCGAACGGCAGCCTTGGCTCCCATTGCAACGCATCGCCCTCGATCACATCGGCAGCAAGCCCGGTGCGGGCGAGATTTTCGCGCAGGCGCTCCAGCCGCTTCTCGCTCATGTCGAGCGAGGTGACGCGCCAGCCATTTGCCGCCAGTTGCAGCGTCTTGCCCCCCGGCGCGCTGCACAAGTCGAGCACGCTGCGCCCTTCCCCCTGCCCCAGCAGGCGTGCAGGCAGACTGGCGGCCAGATCCTGCACCCACCACGCGCCTTCGCCAAAGCCGTCCAGCTTTTCCACCGCCGTCCCGCGCGCCAGCCGCACATGGCCCGGCATAAGCGAGATGCCGCCCAGCCGCGCAGCCCATTCAGCCGTGCCTGCGTGATCCTTCAAAGTCAGGTCGAGCGGAGGGGGCGCGGCCAGCGCGGGCGCGACCTCCTCTGCCAGCGCACCCCAGCGCATATGCACGCCGTCGGGCAAGGTCGGCGCATCGGGCAGCGATGCCCCGCGCTTGGACAGGGTGGAGAACACGCCATGCGCCAGACGGCGCGGCCCGCCGTCGAGCAGCGGCAGGCAGGTCGCCACCACCGCGTGTGGCGGGGTATCGAGCCGCAGCGTCTGCGCCAGCATCAGGCGCAGCACGGTGCGCACCTTGGCATCATCGGCGAGGCGATTGCGCGTGGCCGTGTCGATCAGCGCGTCGAGATCGACCAGCCAGCGCAAGGCCTCGCTCGCAATGGCGCGGGCCAGCGCGCGGTCATCGCCGCGCTCCACCCCGCGCAAGGCACCGGGCGCGGCCTGTTCCAGCGTTTCGCCCCGGCGCAGCACGGCGTCCATCAGGCGCAGCGCGGCGCGGCGGGCGGGAAATCCTGCGGTATCGGTCATCCCCGGCCCTTAAGCCGCATTGCAATGCCGCGCCAGTGCCGCCATCTTGCCCACATGACAAAGCGCGCAACCCAGCGGCCCGGAAATTTCGTGAAGCCCGCCCACTGGACCAGCGACCCCGCGCCCGCACCGGCTCCGTCCACGAATGAGGAAGAGTTGTCTCCCACCCGCTATGGCGATTGGGAGAAGAACGGGATCGCCATCGATTTCTAGTCGCGCCTGCCCTCATCCGCCGGGCCAAACATTTTCACCCAGTCCACCTTGGCAAGCGCCACCAATGCCGCCAGCATCGCCATCTGAACCGCAATGCTGATCGGACTGGTCAGCGTATCGCGGAACGCCTCGCCCAGGCTGGTATGCGCCACCAGATATTGCGCCGACCCGGCATAAAAGGTGTAGGACACCAGCCGCCCGGCAAAGAAGGCCAGCGTGAAGGGCAGGATCCGCACTCCCGCCAGCCCCACCGCGCCGAATTGCTGCGCCGAAGGCAGCGGCGACACGGCGAAGAACACCAGCGCCAGCAATCCGCCATGCTTCTGCCGTTCAAACGCCGCACGCGCGGCGGCAAGGTTGGCGCGCGTCTTTTCCGACAGGCTGCCTGCGAATTTGCGAAAGCCCAGCGCCAGAAGATAGCGCCCCGTGGACGAAGCGAGCGCCGCCACCGGCACCAGCCCCGCCAGCGGCAGGTTGGAATTGATGCCGAACAGCACGATCACCGACCATGTCGGCGGCCCGAAGGCGGGCAACAGGTTGATGGCAAAGACAACCGCGAAAAGGATGAGGTATTCGGTCAAATCCATCCCGCCAGCTCGCGCCGGATCAACGCTTCGAGCATATCGATGCCCACCGGCTTGTCGTTGAGGCACGACAGCGCGGCAAACTGTTCGCCGCCGCATTCGTCCACGAATTGCTCGCGCCCCCTTATCGCCAGCTCCTCCAGCGTTTCGAGGCAATCGGCCGAAAAGCCCGGCGCGGCGATGGCGAGGCGCCTGGTGCCGTTTGCCGCTTCCTCTGCAATCACCGTGTCCGTGGCGGGTTCCAGCCATTTGGCGGGGCCGAACCGGCTCTGGAACGTGGTGCGCAGCCGCATGGCGGGCCGCTTGCCGCTGGCCCGCAGCGCATCGCCCAGCAGGCGCGCGGTCTTCATGCAGTGGCAGTGATAGGGATCGCCCAGCTCCAGCGTGCGCTTGGGCATTCCGTGAAAGCTGAGCAGCAGCACTTCAGGTTCGAAATCGAGCGCGTCGAGCTGCGCGCCGATATCGGCGGCGAGCGCGGCAATATGCAGCGGCTCGTCATGGTATGGCGGCATGACGCGCAAGCTGGCTTGCCAGCGCATCGCACGCAACGCATCGGCGGCCTTGTCCATAACTGTGGCCGTCGTCGCGCCCGAATATTGCGGGTAGAGCGGGGCGAGCACGATCCGTTCGCACCCCTTGTCCATCATCGCCTTGATCTGGCGCGGGATCGACGGCTCGCCATAGCGCATGGCCCAATCGACGGTCACGCCATCGCCCGCCAGCCGGTCGGCCAGCGCCTGCGCCTGCCGCATGGTAATGGCGGCCAGCGGTGATCCATCCTCGCTCCAGACCTGTTGATAGGCGTGCGCGCTTTTCTTCGGGCGGACATTCAGGATGATGCCGCGCAGGATCGGCTGCCAGATCAGCGGCGGGATTTCCACCACGCGCCGGTCGGACAGGAATTCGGCCAGATAGCGGCGCACGGCCGAGGTGGTGGGCGCGGCGGGCGTGCCCAGATTGACGATCAGCACGCCTACCTTGCCGCTGGCGACAGGCGGGTGATCGGCGGGGAGCGATTGCATTTGCCAGGTCATGGCCGCTGCCTTGCCGAAAGGAGGTGCGGGCGCAAGGGGTCTATTGGTCAGGTGTTCCGGCAGCAGCTCCGGCATCGGGCTGGATGCTGTCGAGCTGCTCCGCCGTGGTAGCGCCGGGCATGGCCGGATCGGCTGCCGCCGGGCTGGTGGGCGCGGGCGCGGGCGCGGCCTGCATGGCGCGCGACAGGTCGAAGGGCAGGTTGCGGAAAGGGAGGCCCGTGGCCGATTGCAGCGCGGCGGCTATTGCCGGGGCGACAGCAGGCACGCCGATCTCGCCCGGATCGAAGCTGTCCGCCTCGCTCTCCACCAGATCGACGAGGATGCGTGGGCAATCGGCCAGCGATGGAACCTTGAGGTCGGCCAGCCGCGCAGTGGTGGGGCGGCCTTCGTCGTATCCGGTGGCGCAGCCCAGAGCGAGCCCCAGCGCGAAGATGACGCCGCCTTCGATTTGCTGGATGGCGATATCGCGGTTGACCACGCGGCCGATATTCACCGCCACCGCAATCTCGCTTACCCCGATGCCCCGCTCGCCGCTGCCGGCGGTGGCGACAACCGCGATACGGCCCGTGGCGCCCGCACGGGTCATGCGGTGGCAGGCGATGCCCTGCCCCGTTCCGGGCGCGCCGCCTTCCCAGCCCGCCAGCCGCGCGGCGCGTTGCAGGCAATCGACCAGCGCCGGATCGCCGCCCAGCATGGCAATGCGGTAACCCATCGCCTCGTGCTGGCCGCGCAGCGCGGCTTCGTTCACCACGCTTTCCATGGCAAAGCAGGTGACCGCATCGCCGCCCCCGCGCATCCGCCCGGCAGGCAGCGGCAGATCCACCGGTATGTGATAGGCGGCCAGATTGGGGATGGCATAGGGCGGATCGATCCCTTCCAGCGCCAGCGGATCGGCGCGCCCTGCCACCGCTTCTTTTGCGGTCCAGTTTGTCAGGTTGGCGAACAGGCGGCGGCCGAGTTCCAGTGCGGCGGGCGGGGTTGCCACACGCAGGCGCAGCGCGGCGATGCGTCCGTCCCCCGTCAATTGCGCGCCTGCCAGAATAGCGGCAGGCGCCCTTGGATAAAGCGCCGCCTGCTCCTCTGTGCGCGACCAGACCAATTGCACCGGCCTGCCCAACTCGCGCGCGATCAGCGCAGCCTCTATCGCCTGGTCATGTTCCAGCCGCCGGTCGAAACTGCCGCCAGCGGGCATGGGATAGAGCACCACATCGGCGGTGGAGAGGCCAATGGCGCGTGCGGCGGCAAGGCGGGCGGCTTCGGGAAACTGGCTGGCCATCCACAATTCCAGCTTTCCCCCCACCAGCCGCGCGGTGACGCTGGTCGTCTCGATCGTGGCGTGGACGGCGGGCGCGATGTCGAACCGCAGGGCCATATTGGGGGAAAAGCCGTCATCGCCCAGCCCCCGCTGCGCGATCACGTGTCCGGTGCCTCGCCGCACGCCATCATCCAGGCTGGCGGTCAGGCGTTCGCTGCGCACCATGCGCGATGCGGCAAAGCGCGGATTCATCGCGGTCAGCGCGCGTTCGGCGTTCCACCAATCGGTCGCGGCGACGGCCAGCCAGCGCTTGCCGCGCACCACGCCGACAAGGCCGGGAACGCCCGCGATCCGCTCCAGATCGTAGCCCACCAGCTCGGCTTCGGTCTGCGGGCCGTGGCGGATCGCGGCATAGACCAGATCGGGCAGCCGCACATCGCCGGCGAACAGCCATGACCCATCGACCTTGGATGGCAGATCGAGGCGAGGGAAGCCGGTCGAATGGTCCTCATTGTCCGGCTCCTGCCCGGTGTCACTGGCCGGGACAAAGGCCGGATCGCGCGGCGCATCGGGGCGCAAGGGCGGCGGGTCGGGCGGATCAAACCCGGCAGCCTCTGCCGCCAGTTCGGCAAAGGTCAGGCGGTTTTCGCCATGGATCACGAACCCGCTCGCCGCCTCGCACTCCTCCCACGCCACGCCCCAGCGCGCGGCCGCTGCCATCTGCAACATGGCGCGGGCCGATGCGGCGGCCATGCGGCACGGCATTTCATAGGCGGCCATGCTGGTGCCATCCGCCGTGGCCGTGAAGGCGTTGGTTTCCGCCCAGCGGCGCAGCAGCAGATCATCCGCCTCGTCGCTCAGCATGGGGATCGCCAATTCGCGCAAGGGGGCCCAGCGCGCCGCCAGCGGCAGATTGGCATAGGCACCGCTGACGGGCGCCGGCTCCACCGCCATCTGCCGCCAGTCCGCGCCAAGTTCCATCGCCACCACCTGCGGCAGCAGCGTGGTGATGCCCTGCCCCATTTCCAGCTGCGGCACCGCCACGGTGATGACCCCGTCGTCGCCAATCTTGAGCCAGACATCGAACACCGTCTCGCCGGCAAGCGGCTCAAGCGGATTGTCGAACCGGCGTGGCAGCAAGGCGAACGCAACCAGCAGCCCGCCGCCCAGCGCCGCCCCGGTCAATACGCCTCGCCGTGTCAGCTTCACCGCGTGCTCCCTTTGCTTCGGTGCCTTTAGGTGCCGCTCAACCCGCTGGCCTGTCGAGCCATTCGGTCAGCTTTTGCGCAATGCCGGCAAAATAGCGGCCCTGCTCGCTGTCATTGGCAGCGGGCGGCTGGCCGGTATCGCTCGCCACGCGGATCGCCATGTCGAGCGGCACCCGGCCGAGGAATGCATGGCCCAGCGTCGCTGCCGCCGCTTCCGCCCCGCCCCGGCCGAAAGGATCGCTCCCCTCGCCGCAATGCGGGCAGATATAGCCGGCCATGTTCTCGACAAGGCCCACCACCGGGATCTGCGCCTGCGCGAACAGGTCGATCGCACGGGTCGCGTCGATCAGCGCCAGATCCTGCGGCGTGGTGACGATCAGCGCACCATCGGGCTTGAACTTTTGCAGCATCGTCAATTGCACATCGCCGGTGCCCGGAGGCAGATCGACCAGAATCAGATCGGCATCGCCCCAATCGGCCTCCATCATCTGCGTCAGCGCCTGCCCCACCATCGGGCCGCGCCAGGCAATCGCCTTGCCGCCTTCGATCAGCTGCGCCATCGACAGCAGGCGCACGCCGAATTCGCTTTCCACCGGGATCAGCGTCTTGCCCTCGGCACGCGGGCGACCGCGCGCCGGGTCGAGCAGCATCACCTGGCTGGGGCCATAGATATCGGCATCCACCACGCCCACCTTGCGGCCCATGCCCGCCAGCGCCACGGCGAGGTTGGCGGTCAGCGTGGATTTGCCCACCCCGCCCTTGCCCGATCCCACCGCCACGATCCGGCGCTTGGGCTTGTCCGCCATCAGGCCCACGCGCACCTCGGTCACGCCGGGCACCCTGCTTGCGGCGGCTTCCAGCTCCTTCTGCAATTGCGCCGCCGCGCTGCGACCCAGCCCGCCGGCATCGGCGATGATCGTGGCGACACCCTCGGCAAAGCGAACGGATCGAACCATGGACGAAAGTTCAGGTGGTAAAGCCTGGCGAATATCATCTGCGCTTGTCATGGCGCCCCTGCTAGCCGCTGTTCGCGCAATACGCAGCGAAAATTGCGCGGCTTCCCCTGTTTTTTGCCGATTTGCCCCCTATACAGGTTGGCATGGAGAGAACTGGCGGTTTGATCGAAAGGATCGCACTGGCAATGGCCGGAAAGCGTAATCCCTGGGGCGGTTCCGGCGATGGCGGGAGCGATGGCGGCAATGATGGCAACAGCGAAAGCCCCGAATCCGGTGCACCGGGCGAAGGGTTGAAGGGCGAAGGCAAGCCGCCGCGCGGGCCGCGCAATCCGTGGCTGCCCGGCGGCTCTGGCGGCAGCGAAGGCCCGGGTGACGGACAGCCGCCACGCCGCTCTGCCTCGATCGAGGATCTGTTCAAGCAGCGTGGCCCCGAAGGCCCGCGCCGTTCCGGCGGCGGCGGCCCGCGCGGCCCCAATTTCCGTATGCCGCAGCGCCCCGGCGGGGGCAGCTGGCTGCCACTGGCGCTGGGCGCTGTTGCGGCGGTGTGGCTGTTTGTCTCCAGCGTGCACTTTGTCCAGCCGCGCGAACAGGCGGTGGTGACCTGGCTGGGCGGGCGGTTCAGCCATACGCTGAATCCCGGCACCAATTTCACCATGCCCTGGCCGATCCACGTGGTGGATGTCGAAAATGTCAGCGAAATCCGCATCGAGCGGATCCCCGCCGGGAACGAGGAAAAGCTGATCCTGACGGCTGACCAGAACCTGGTGAACCTGTCCTACCTCATCCGCTGGAACATCTCCGACCTCTCGCTCTACCGCTTCCAACTGTCCGAACCGAACGAGACTCTGCTTGAAGTTGGCGAGGCCGCAATGCGCGCCGCCGTTGCCGAACAGGATCTGGACACGGTGCTGACGGGTGAAGGCCGCGCGACCATTGAAGGGCAGGTGCGCCGCAATATGCAGGGCATTCTCGATGCCTTCCGTTCGGGCATTCTGGTGCAGGGCGTCGAAATCGCCCGCACCGACGCGCCCTCGCAGGTGATCGAGGCGTTCAACGACGTGCTGGCCGCGCGCCAGAACGCGGAACGCAACCTCAACGATGCGCGCCGCTATGAACAGCAATTGCTGGCCCAGGCACAGGGTGATGCGGCCGCGTTCGACAATATCTACGCCGAATACCGCCTCGCCCCCGAAGTGACCCGGCGCCGCCTGTATTACGAAACCATGGAAAATGTCCTCGCCAATACGGACAAGACGATTGTGGAGGCAACGGGTGTGACCCCCTATCTGCCGCTTCCCGAACTGCGCCGCCGCGCCGCCGCCAGTGCAGCTGCTGCTGCGGCCCCGGCTGCACCCGCGACGGGAGGACAGTAAGATGTGGGAAACGCACAAGAATTCGCTGATCGCTCTCGGCGTGCTGATCGTCGCGCTGCTCAGCAGCGTGGTAATCGTGCCCGAAACGATGCAGGGCGTGAAGATCCGGGCGGGTGAGCCGGTCTATACGATCAACCGTTTCAATCCCAACCAGCCCTTTGGCCAGACGGGCGCGGGCATTTACTGGCGCATACCGCTGTATGAACGCATCCAGATGGTCGACCGCCGCGTGCTTGACCTGGATATGGAGCGCGAAGAAGTGCTGGCGGTGGACCAGCAGCGCCTGGTGGTGGACGCCTATGCCCGCTTCCGCATCATCGACCCCGTTCTGATGGTCGAACGCGCGGGCACCGAGGGGCAGCTTCGCGCCGCCCTGCTGCCGATCCTCAATTCCGCGCTGCGGCAGGAACTGGGCCGGCGCACCTTTGCCAGCCTGCTGACGCCCGAACGCGGCAATGCCATGACCAATATCCGCGATGCGCTGGACCGGCAGGCGCGCACCTATGGCGCGCAGGTGCTCGATGTGCGGATCAAGCGGGCCGACCTGCCCGAAGGCACCCCGCTGGAAGCCGCCTTTGCGCGCATGGAATCGGATCGGCAGGAAGAAGCCGAAACGATCCGCGCGGGCAGCCGCCGCGACGCACAGATCATTCGTTCACAGGCTGAAGCCGCCGCCGCGCGCATCTATGCCGATGCCTATGGCAAGGATCCGGAATTCTACGATTTCTACCGGGCGATGCAGTCCTACCGCCGCACCTTTGAAACAGGTGAAGGCGAAAGCTCGATTATCCTTTCGCCGGATAACGAATATCTCCGCCGTTTCCGGGGGGGCTGACGCAATCAGGCGCGACGACTACATTTGTCGTTCAAAGCCCGTTCAGGTGGATTGGGCTGGAACAGGCACCTGGGACAGGCATTCCGCTGCAACAGCCGGATGGCATTGCAGAGGCAGACAACAAGGATGAACAAGGACGTGAAGCCAGTGCGACTTTCCTACGGCATCACTTCGGCCCTGCTGATCGGCGGGGCCGCCATTTCGCTTGCCACGGGTCACCCCGCAGGGGCACAGGTGGCGCAGAACGAACTTCTGACGGGCCGATCGGTGCCGGTGGCGGGCGCGCCATCGAGCTTTGCCGATCTGACCGAGGTGCTGATGCCGGCGGTGGTGAACATCTCCACCCGCCAGCGGATCACCATCGAAAACGCCAACCCCTTTGCCGGAACGCCTTTCGCCGATCTGTTCGGCAATCGCGGCGGCGGCACCCCGCAAACGCGCGAGGCGCAGTCGCTGGGATCGGGCTTCATTGTCTCGGCTGATGGCTATGTCGTCACCAACAATCACGTGGTGCGCCCCGATGGCCGCGCGCGGCTCGAATCGATCACGGTCACCCTCTCGGATGGCACGCCATACGAGGCAACGTTGGTGGGCACGGACGAGCAGAGCGATCTTGCCGTGCTCAAGATCAACCGCAGCCAGCCTTTCCCCTTCGTGCGTTTTGGCGATTCGAGCGCGGCGCGCGTGGGTGACTGGGTGATTGCCATCGGCAATCCGTTCGGCCTTGATGGCACGGTGACAGCGGGCATCATTTCGGCCGTCTACCGCTCCACCGGCAGCCGCGGCGCGTTTGACCGCTATATCCAGACCGATGCCAGCATCAACCGCGGCAATTCGGGCGGGCCGCTGTTCGACATGGCGGGCAATGTGATCGGCATCAACAACGCCATCCTTTCGCCTTCGGGCGGCAATGTCGGCATTGGCCTTGCGATTCCGGCAGAGGATGCGCAGCCAATCGTGCAGCAGCTTATCAACGGCCAGACGATCGAGCGCGGCTTCCTGGGCGTGCAGATCAATCCGGTTGACCGCGATTTTGCCGCCGCTTTGGGCATCCCGGAAAACAGCGGCGAATTCATCCAGAGCGTGCAGCCGGGCCAGGCGGCCGAAGCGGCGGGCCTGCAGGCGGGCGACGTGGTGATTTCGGTCAATAACGAACAGATCACCCGTAACCGCAGCCTGTCCTACATCGTCGCCAATATCCGCCCCGGCACGCGCGTGCCGGTGGAGTTTATCCGCGATGGCGACCGCCGCCGCGTGACGGTGACCGTGGGCCGCCGCCCCAGCGAGGAAGAACTGCGCACGCAGGCGCAGGGCTTCGATACCGATCAGGAAGGCCAGGGCGAGCTGGATCCAGCCAAGGATACCGGTGTTCTGGAGCAGGTGATGGGCGTGCAGGTTCTGGCGATCACCCCGCAGATCGCCCGGCAGCTCGGCGTATCTGCCGATACGCGCGGTGTGGTGGTTGCCGCAGTCGATCCGGGTTCGGACGCGGCGCAAAAGGGCCTCGCCCGCGGCACGATCATCAGCAGCGCAAATGGCCGCGCCGTCACCACGCCTGCCGAACTGGAAGCGCAGGTGCGCGCCGCGCAGAACGAAGGACGCGAGGCGGTTCTGGTGCGCATTATCGCGCGTGGACAGCCCGAAAGGACCGTGCCGGTGCGCCTGCGCCGCGGGAACTGACAGGCAGGCCCGAGACCCGTCCGTTACGCCAAAGAAAAGGGCCGCTCCCAATGGGCAGCGGCCCTTTTTCGTGGGTGGAGGCGACTGATCGGGTTCAGGGTCGACGCACCGGCCCGCCGGTCGCCTGTTCGAGGAAATCGTCATTCGCCGCCGGCGGCGCCGATTGCGGGGGCAACCCCATTCCCTCCACGCCGTCACGTCTCGGCAGGGGCGCACGGTCCATCGGCGGATCGCCCGGCCCCGACGGGCTGGTGCCCTGCCGCTGCGGCTCGATCAGATTGCCGCGTTCGTCGATGTAGTAATAATCGTCATACTCGCCGTAAAAGGCGTCCGGATCTTCCAACTGCCAATCGGGCAGCTTCAGCTCGGTATCGAATTCCTCCACCGGGCGGCCCTGCACCGCGCGGCGCATATAGGCGGCAAAGGCGCGCGCAGGCGCGGTGCCACCTTGCAGGCCAGCCACGGCGCGGTTGTCGTCCCGGCCCATCCACACGCCCGTGGTGATGCCGCTGGAAAAACCCACGAACCAACCGTCCTTGTTGTCGCTGGTGGTGCCGGTCTTGCCAGCCACGGGCCGTCCGATCTGCGCCGCGCGCCCCGTGCCGGTATTCACTGCGGTCTGCAACAGATCGGTGATACCGGCTGCAACATAATCGGGCACCAGCGTCAGTTGCGGGGCATCGCGGTGGCGATAGAGTTCCTTGCCATCAGCGGTGGTGACGCGCACGATCCCATAAGGTTCGACCGATTGCCCGCGCGCGGCCACGGCGGCAAAGGCGCGCGTCATGTCGAGCACGCGCACTTCCGAACTGCCCAAGACCATGGCGGGCGTGGTTCTGATCTGCGTGGTGATGCCAAACCGGCGCGCCATGCTGGCAACATTGGAAAAGCCCACTTCATTGCCCAGTTGCGCCGCCACCGTGTTGACCGAATAGGCAAAGGCGGTGCGCACATCGATATCGCCGGTGAAGCGGCCGTTGGAATTGCGCGGGCTCCAGCCGTTGATCGTCACCGGCTCATCCCGCACGCCGGTGCCGGGCGTGTATCCGGCTTCCAAGGCGGCGAGATAGACGAACAGCTTCCATGCCGACCCCGGCTGGCGCAGCGCGGTGGTGGCGCGGTTGTAATTGCTGGCGACGTAATCGGTGCCGCCCACCATCGCCAGAATCGCGCCGTCACGGTCAAGGCTGACCAGCGCGCCTTGCGCACCCGCCGGCACGTTGGAACGGATCGCGCTGTCAGCGGCCGCCTGCAGACCTGGGTCGATCGTGGTCCATACCTCGATCGGTTCGAAAGTGCCGCTGGGCAGCAGCAGGTCAAGCTGGGGCAGCACCCAGTCTGTGAAATAGCGGATCGAGTTCTGCCCCGCTTCGCGCCGCAGCTTCACCGTGGAGACATCGACATCGCGCGCCAGCGCCGGGTCGAGATCGCCGTATTTCACCATCTGCGCCACCACAACATTGGCGCGGCTGACGGCCGCTTCGATATCGGCAGTGGGGGAATAGCGGCTGGGCGCCTTCACCAGCCCGGCGATGATTGCGGCCTCTTCCAGGGTCAGTTCGCGCGCGGAATGCGAGAAAAAGCGGCGGCTGGCGGAATCGATGCCATAGGCACCACCGCCGAAATAGACCTTGTTGAGGTAGAGTTCGAGGATCTGTTCCTTGGAAAAATTCCATTCCAGTGCCATCGCCAGGATGGCCTCGTTCAGCTTGCGATCGAGCGAGCGGTTGGAATTGAGGAACACATTGCGCGCCAATTGCTGCGTGATGGTGGATGTGGCGGACACCTGCCGATCTTCGGAAAAGGCGTTGTAGACCGCGCGCGCCAGCCCCAGCGGATCAATCCCGAAATGCGAATAGAAGCGGTGATCCTCCACGCTGATCATCGCGTCCTTCATGACCTGCGGGATTTCATCCTGGCCCAGCCATTCGCCATAGGAGGGGCCAAGCGCCACGATCTCACTGCCGTCACGCGCCCGCACGACAATCGACTGGCCGTTCTGGCTGCTCATCAGGGCGGCAAAGGAGGGCATTTCGCGCGCGGCGAAGAATACCGCCGTACCAATCGCAATGGCGGCCAGCGCGCCCAGCACGGCGCCCGTCATGGCCAGCCTGCGCAGCCAGCGCGCGGCAAAGGCCTTCCAGCCGGCGGGTGCGGGCTTTCCCTTGCGGCTTTGCGACGATCTGGAGCTTGCGCCCCGCCTGCTGGCCATGTGCCTCTTGGTCACCCTTTATCGGCAAAGCGGCGGCCCTGCCGCGCCCGTAAAGCCGCGTCGATCCTGCCCGCTTGCATGAGACAAGGATAACCTGCGGTTAACAGGCGATGCCTTTTCCCAGTCCTGACAAGGCCCGCCAATACCTTGTGGGCGGCGAACCTGCAACAAAAGCCCTGCATCGGCCCGACGCAAAATTGCGCTCCGCACGGCGCCCGCCGGCCGCCTACGCATCTTGCGGGAACTGCGCATTATCCGCCCGTTCACCATTAAACCTTGCGCAACTGTTTTGCCCTATTTGCTTGAATGACAAGAATATTAGGGGGGTGATCACGGTGCAATTTGCATGGATGCAGCTGATACGTCCGCGCCTGCCGGTGCTGTGGCCCATCGCCGCCCTCATCGCCCTGCCTCTCGTCCTGATGCTGGCGCTGATCGTGACAGGCGCCTTTGCGCAGGGCGGTCCCGCCGAAATCCACGGCCGCTCTTTCATGATCGGCCTGGCCGTATATCTTTTCGCCGCTGTGGGCGCCCTACGCATCGGTCTTTCTCGCCTCAGCCAGCTGGAGGCGCTGGGCCTGACCGACAGCCTGTGCAATGTCCCCAACCGCCGCGCGCTGCATCTCGATACGCAGCAGCGCGCCACCACGGGCGAAGACATTGCCGTGGCGATGATCGATCTCGACGGCTTCAAGAACGTGAACGACCAGTACGGCCACGCCGTGGGCGACCGGGTGATCCGGGAATGCACCCGGCTCATGGGCGAGATTTGCGCCGGAGAGGCCAGCCATTATCGCCTGGGCGGCGATGAATTTGCCGTGGTCGTGATCGGCCCGCTGGCAGGCAATATCCTCGAAGGGATCTGCCACAAGCTGCTGACCGCGCTGCAATCGCCGCTGATCGTGGATGACCGCCGCATCAGGCTGGGTGCCAGCATCGGCCTGACGCGATCATCTGCCGAATATCCGCTCAGTTCCTCGGAACTTCTGCGCCGGGCCGATGTGGCGATGTATGTGTCCAAGGAACTGGGCAAGAACCGCTGCACCTGGTTCAAGGAGGAATTCGACCAGCGGCGCGAAGAGCGCAAGCAGATCGAGAACGACTTGCGCCGCGGGCTCGAACGCGGCGAGTTCCGTTTGCTGTATCAGCCACTGGTCGATGCCAAGACGCGCGAAGTGGTGGCGGTAGAGGCGCTGATCCGCTGGGACCGCCCCGATGGGCTGCGCATGGGGCCGGATGTGTTCATTCCCATTGCCGAGGAATCGGGGCTGATCGGCCCCATCGGCCTGTGGGTGCTGCAACAGGGGTGCCGTGACGCGCTGAACTGGGGCTCGGTCAAGCTGTCGGTCAATGTGTCCGCCGCGCAATTGCGCAATCCCGAATTCCCCATCCAGCTGGGGCAGGTGCTGGAAGAAACCGGCTTCCCCCCTGCGCGCCTGGAACTGGAAGTAACCGAGACCTATCTGGTGGGCGATCCCACCGTGGCCGGGCGCAGTCTGGAAATGGTGCGCAGCTTTGGCGTGGGCGTGGTGCTCGACGATTTCGGCACCGGCTATGCCTCGATCGGGTTCCTGCGCAAATTCTGTTTCGGCAAGCTGAAGCTCGACCGGTCGCTGGTGGTGGAATCCGCCTCGGACCTCGGCTCGCACGCGATGATGGTGTCCAGCATCGCGGTGGCCCGCGCCATGGACATGGACGTCACCGCCGAAGGCATAGAGACCGAAGCGCAGGCCGACATGGTGCGCGCCGCGGGCTGCGACCAGATGCAGGGCTGGCTTTATTACAAGGCAATCACCGCGGACGAAATCGGCGCCATCGTCTCCTCGAAAGACCCGGGCATAGCGCTAACGGGAACTTAACCATGGCTGCGCAAACGATCAGGCAAAATGGCACAGGGCGGGGCTGAACGATGACACAGGCAGGCGCAGCAATGGCAGCAGAGGGAATTTTCAGCAGGATGGCGGGCAATGCGCCCGAACGGCAGCCCGAAGACCGGCTGCGCGCGCTGCTGGCAGCGGGGCTTGGCCTGGGCGCGGCACTGGCCGCGCTGGTGCTGGCCGCGCTGGCACTGGGCGGCGAAGCGGGCGGCGCGGCCCGCACTGCGGTGGCAGGCCTTGCCTTGCTTGGCGGCGCTGCTGCGGTTCTGATGGGCCTGCGCGGACTTGGCATCCTGCGCGCGGAGATTGCGCAAGCCACTGCCGAAATGCGCTCCGCCTTGCAGGACAAGGACGACGCGCTTCAGGCGGCCAATCGTGAAATCGCGGATCTGCGTGCGCAGCACGAACGCGAACAGGCCGAAATCGCCGCACTGGCCGCCGGGCTGGACGCATTGCACGCGCAGCGCGAACAGAACCGGCAAGAGCGTGAGCGGCTGTTCAACGAACTGGCCGAGCGGTTCGAACAATCGGTGGGCGATGTGGTGGGCGGCGTGGCCGCAGCCACCTCGCAATTGCAGCAGACCGCCAGTTCCATGGCGCATACGGCCGATCTGACCTCCACCCAGATTCACACGCTGGCCAGCGGGCTGTCCGATGCCTCCGCAGGGGTGACGGCGGCAGCCGCGGCCAGCGACGAATTTGCCATGTCGATTGGCGAGATCAGCCGGCAGGCCGGCAATTCCGCACAACTTGCGCGGCGTGCCACCGAAACCGCCGCGCGCGCGGACGCCACCATTTCACAATTGACCAGCAGCGCTGCCCAAGTGAGCCAGATCGTCGAGATGATCTCCACCATCGCGCGGCGCACCAATCTGCTCGCGCTCAACGCCAGTATCGAGGCCGCGCGCGGGGGCGAAGCCGGGCGCGGCTTTGCCGTGGTTGCCGCAGAGGTCAAGGAACTGGCCAGCCAGACGGGCCGCTTCACCGAGGAAGTGGCGAGCCAGATCCGCGCGATGGAGGATTCCACCGGCGCCAGCGTCAAGGCGCTGCACGCAATCATGGAGCAGATCCGCGAACTGGAGGAGACCTCGATCTCGATCGCTGCGGCGGTGGATCAGCAATCGGTCGCAGGGCAGGATCTGGCGCGCAGCATCGACATGGCCGCACGCAGCACCGAAGCGGTGACCGGCAATCTCCAGCACGTGCGCGACATCTCGCAAAACACGGGCGAGGCCGCCGCGCAGGTGCTCAGCTCCTCCAGCGAACTGGAGCGGCAGGCACGCCATTTGCGCGAGCAGGTGCACAGCTTCCTGGGGCGCATCCGGGCCGCCGCCTGACTGCGATTTTGCGGCCTAACTGCTTGTTAACGCGTTATTTGCCATAAGGGCGGGTGAGGGAGCGGCACGAAATGGATGATCTGCTGGCCGATTTCATTGCCGAGGCGCAGGATATGCTGGCCGCGCTGGCGGGCGAGATCGTGGCGTGGGAACAGAACCCCGCCGACCGCGCCCGCATGGACGCCATCTTCCGCTTCTTCCACACGATCAAGGGCAATTGCGGCTTCTTCGATTTCCCTCAACTCGAAGCGTTAAGCCATGCCGCAGAGGACGTGCTGGCCGATGTGCGTGCCGGCCGCCGCCAGCCCGATACCGCGCTGGTCGATCTGGTGCTGGCGGTGATCGACCAGATCGCCGACATGATCGAAGCGCTGGACCAGAACGAGGCGATTGCCGCCGATGCGGGCAAAGACCTGATCGCGCGGCTGAAAGGCGATGCCGCAGACATCCACGAAGACGGGCCCGCCCCCGCCGCCAACGCGCCGATCGCGCCTGCCGGAAAGGCCGCCCATCCGGCAAATGCCGCGCGCCGCCGCACGGTGCGCCTGCCGGTGGATCTGATCGACCAGATCATGGGCGGCGTGTCCGACATGGTGCTGGCCCGCAACGAACTGGGCAAGCGGCTCCAGCAATTGGGCGGGCAGAGCGGGCTGGAATCCGCCTTTGGCAGGCTGGGCGCGGCGCTGGACGAGGTGCGCGACGCGATCACCCGCACACGGATGCAATCGATCGACGTGCTGTTCAACGCCTATCCCCGGCTGGTGCGCGACCTGTCTGCCGAATTGGGCAAGCAAGTGCTGGTCGAACTGGAAAATGGCGATGTGGAGCTGGACCGCGAACTGATCGAGCTGATCCGCGACCCGCTGGTTCATGTCATCCGCAACGCCATCGACCACGGCATCGAAACGCCGGAGGAACGCCGTGCCGCCGGCAAGCGCGAGATCGGCGTGCTGCGCATTTCCGCCCGCCAGACCGGCAATGAAATCCGCATCGCGGTGATTGATGACGGGCGGGGCGTGGATTCGGATGCCGCGCTCGCCCGCGCCATCGCCAACGGCCTTGTCACCCCCGAAGAAGGCGCGAAAATGTCCGCGCGCGAACGCAATCTGCTGGTCTGCCAGCCGGGCTTTTCCACGCGGAGCGAAGTGACATCGGTATCGGGTCGGGGCGTTGGCATGGATGTGGTGCGCGCCAATCTCGAACAGATCGGCGGCTCGCTTTCGATCGACAGCACAGCAGGGGCCGGCACGCGCATCCTGCTCAACGTGCCGCTGACACTCAGCATCGTGCCTGCCCTGACAGTGGGCGTTGGCGGGCAGAAATACGCCATCCCGCGCAGCTATGTCGAGGAAGTGGTGCGGCTGACCGGGCAGGCGCAGCGGCAATCGGCGGTGGGCGGCGCGCGGCTGATCGATGTGCGCGGCGTGCAGGTCCCCTGCGCCTTGCTGGGCGAAGTGCTCGGCGTGGCCAATCCTGCCCGTCCCGGCGCGCTCGTGGTCATCCGCCTTGTCGGCGGCGACCTGATCGGGTTCGAAGTGGACCAGGTGTTCGATCACGAGGAACTGGTGGTAAAGCCGCTCTCGCCGGTCATCATGGCCAGCGGATTTTACGTGGGCAACACGCTGATGGATGACGGCAGCCCGGTGCTCATGCTCGATGTGTCGGGCCTGACGCGCAAGGCCGGGCTGATCCGCGAAGTCGAACATCGCGTTAATCCGCAGGCAATCGACCAGAACATCGAGCGCGCCGCGCGCGAACGCGTGCCCGCCTTGCTTTTCGTGGGCATGGACGGGCAGCGCCGCGTCATTCCCATGCGCAATGTCGATCGGATCGAACGGATTCCGGCGCAGGCTGTCCGCGTGGCTGGGGCCCGCGCGCAGATCGCCTTTCAGGACACCATCCTGCCGCTGACGGGCCTGATTCCCGGCGCGGATCTGCCCGAACGGCTCAACATCATGCTGCTGAGCGGTTCGGACCGGCAACTTGCCTACGCCTTTGCGCAGATGATCGACACCACCGCGATTGATGCCGATCTGCGGCCGAATGGCGCGGGCGAGGAGGCCGCCGCCCTTGCCCTGATTGACGATGCACCGGTGGAAGTGCTTGATTGCCCGCTCCTGTTCGCCACTGCCTTTGGCGGTGTGAGCCGGGGTCGCAAGCCAGTGTGCCATCTGGTCGGGGCTGGTGATGGCGGCTGGGCACGCGATGTGCTGCAACCCTTGGTCGAGGCGGCCGGATACCGCGTGGTGGCGGACGGGGATGTAGCTGCCGCGGGCGAAGCCGATATCGCCATCGTGCTTGACGATGCGCCGGCCGAACTTGCCGCGCAGTCGCGGCGCGTCATCCGCCTGCGCAGCGGACGCGAGGCGGAGCAGGACGGCGAGGATAGCATTTACCGCAACGATGCCGACGCCCTGCGCGCGGCGCTGCTTTCGGTGCGCATGGAGCAGGGCCGATGACGCAGCTTTATCTTGTGGCAACGGTGGCCGGGCGGCGCGTGGCTTTCCGCACGGCGCAGATCCATTCGGTGATCGATGTGGAAGCGGTGACGCCCGTGCCCGGCACCCCGCCCTGTGTAGCCGGCCTTTCCGCCCTGCGCAGCCGCCCGCTGACCGTGATCGATTGTGCGGTTGCGCTGGGACAGGCGGAGGAGCCCATCCCGCCAGTCAAGGCGCTGGTCGTGAACCAGAACGGTTTCCTCTACGCCTTGAGTGTGGAGGATGTGGAGGACGTGGTCTGGATCGAGAGCGAGGCCGAACCGCTGCCTGCGGGGCGGCATGGCGGCTGGGAACAGGCGGCGCTGGGCATGGTTAGCCTGGGCGGTGAAATGCTGCTTCTGGCCGATCCGACGGCGGTTCTGGACTCCATAGAGGCTGCCCCCACCTCCAGATCGGCTAGGGGCCTGGCCCCCGCGCCTAACCATGCGGCCGCGCAGTAAGGGACTAAACGAACGCGACAAAACGCTGAAATATAATGAAAGTGGGTGCCATGAAGAAGTGTCTTATCGTCGATGATTCGCGGGTCATCCGCAAAGTCTCGCGGCACATTGTCGAAACACTCGGCCTTGAGGTGAGCGAGGCGGAGAACGGGCGCGAGGCGCTCGATCTGTGCGCCGGGCAAATGCCCGACGTGATCCTGCTCGACTGGAATATGCCGGTGATGAGCGGCATCGAATTCATCGTGCACCTGCGCCGCAGCCCCGGCGGGGACAAGCCCAAGGTGGTGTTCTGCACCACCGAAAACGATGTGGAGCATATCCGCCAGGCGATGAAGGCCGGGGCCGACGAATATGTGATGAAGCCCTTCGATCACGATACCTTGCAGATCAAGTTTCATCTGGTTGGCGCGCTGTAAGAGCCGGGAATGGATCACGCGACGGATCCCTTGACGGCGCCGGGAACGGCAGGCGGACACGCGACTGATGCGCGGGAAGCCGCGCCTGTGCGTGTGCTGGTGGTGGACGATTCCCTGGTCGCGCGCGC
Source organism: Alteraurantiacibacter palmitatis (assembly GCF_037154115.1). NCBI lineage: Bacteria > Pseudomonadati > Pseudomonadota > Alphaproteobacteria > Sphingomonadales > Erythrobacteraceae > Alteraurantiacibacter > Alteraurantiacibacter palmitatis. Next base: position 230,989 of record NZ_JBANRO010000005.1, read on the forward strand.
GGTCTATGCCCGCCTGATCGCGGCAGAGAGCGATTTTGCGCTGGCCGGGCAGGCCTCCACAGCGGAAGAAGCGCTGGAAATGCTGCGCATCACCGGGGTCGATGTGATCCTGCTCGATCTGCAGATGCCGGGCATGGGCGGGCTGGACGCGCTGCCGAAAATGATGGCGTTGGCGCCCAAGGCGCGGGTGCTGGTCGTCTCGTCGCTGACGGTGGAAGGGGGCGAACATACGCTGGCCGCGCTGGCGCTGGGCGCGGCAGACACTTTGCCCAAGCCCGAACCGGGCCGCTATGACAGCGAATACCGCGCGATGCTGGTCGATCGCATCCGTGCGCTCTGCCCGCGCCGGACGCAGCGCACCGCGCCGCCGCCGCGAATGGCTGTCCGAGCCGCGCTGCGGCCCGCGCGCGTGCTGGCGATCGGCGCCTCGACAGGGGGGATTCTGGCGCTGCGCCAGTTCTTCGAAAGCCTGCCGCCGCGCATCGGTATGCCCATATTGGTGACACAGCATCTGCCGGCCTCTTTCCTGCCCGCTTTCGTGGGACAGATCGCGCGCTTTTCGGGCCGCCCTGCCCGGCTGGCGGAAAATGGCATGCTGCTGGCGGCGGACGAGGTGCTGATCGCGCCGGGCACTGCGCATCTGGAAGTGGCGGCGCGCGGCGAGGAGCTGGTAGCGCGGCTGACAAAGGCCAGCACAGGCACTGGCTGTATGCCCTCGGTCGATCCGATGCTCGCCTCGCTGGCGCAGGCCACGGGAGGCAAGGCGCTGGCTGTGGTGCTGACGGGCATGGGCCGTGACGGCACCGAAGGCGCGCAAAGCCTGGTGGCAGCGGGCGGCAGCGTGCTGGTGCAGGACGAAGCGAGCTCGGCTGTCTGGGGGATGCCCGGATCGATTGCCGGGGCGGGCCTCGCCAGCGCAATCCTTCCCCCGGCCGAACTGGCGCGGCGTATCCGGCCGCTTTTTGCCGACAGCGCAAAGGCGGGGCAATTGGCGGGATGACCTTCCTCGACGACATGACCATCGGCCTGATTTCGCGCGTGCTGGAAGCGCATACCGGGCAAACCATTACCGAAGATCGCAGCTGGCGCGTCGCCACGGTGCTGATGCCGCTGTTCCGCGAACATGACATCTCCACCGGAAGCCAGCTTGTCGCCGCCATGACGGGGCCGGGAAGCGAGGCCTTCGTGGGCGCCATGGTCGACGCGCTGCTCAACAACGAAACCTATTTCTTCCGCGACATCGGCGTATTCGACACGCTGCGCCAGACGGTCCTGCCGGATCTGGCGCGCAAGGTGGGCGAGCGCCGCAAGCTGGCGATCTGGTCAGCGGGATGCTCTACCGGGCAGGAAGCGCTTTCCCTGGCGATGATCTTCGCCGATCAGCCGCAGCAATGGAAAGGCTGGCGGATCGAGATCATGGCAACGGATGTCTCGGCGAAGGCCATTCGCGCCGCACGGGCCGGCATCTATTCGCAGTTCGAGGTGCAGCGCGGTCTTGGCGTGGCGCAGATGCTGCGCCATTTCGACGAGGCGCCGGGCGGCTGGAAAGTGCGGCCTGACCTGTCGCGCATGGTGCGCTTTGCCACGCACAACCTGCTCGACACGGCGCCCAAGCCGGGCCAGTTCGACCTGATCCTGTGCCGCAATGTGCTGCTCTATTTTGACGCCGCCCGCCGCACCGCCGCGTTCGAGCGGCTGTCCGCTGCGCTGAAGCCGCATGGCCTGCTGCTGCTGGGCGGGGGCGAGACGGCAGGCAATCACTGTGGCTATCTGGCCGCGCGGGACGATGCCTTTGGCCTGTATTCGCTGGTCAACCGCCCCGCTGCGGCCCCGGCAATGCGATAGCTTACGCGCCTTCGCCTTCCGGCCTGAAATCGAGGCTGGCCGAATTGATGCAATAGCGCAGGCCATCCGGCCCCGGCCCATCCGGGAACACATGGCCCAGATGCCCTTCGCAGCGCGCGCATACCACTTCGGTGCGGATCATGCCGTGGCTGACATCGCGGTGCTCTTCCACCGCATCGGGCGCGGCCGGAGCGGTGAAACTGGGCCAGCCCGATCCGCTGTCATATTTCGCATCGCTGGCGAACAGCGGCAGGCCGCAGCCCGCACAGGTATAAAGCCCGGCCTGCTTGTTCTTCTCATACTTGCCGGTGAAGGCCCGCTCGGTGCCTTTCTGGCGAAGGATCATATATTGTTCAGGGCTGAGGCGTTCGCGCCATTCGCTTTCGGACAGGTTCAGCTTGTCGGGCATATTCTTCTCCTCAGCCTATCCATCCATATGGGTAACCGGCCGGACAATGGAAGGGACAGGAGGCCCCTTTCAGCTGTTTACATCGGCATAATCGCGCGGCGGCGGGATGCCTTCCATCTTTTCCTGGAGCAGCGGGCGAAAGCTGGGGCGGCTTTTCATCACCCGGTACCAGCCATGCGATTCCTCGTGCCCGCTCCAGTCAATTCCGCCGAGGTAATCGGCCACCGATATCTGCGCGGCAGCGGCGAAATCGGCAAGGCTCAATTGCGCACCCGCCAGCCAGCGGCGATTGCCCACCAGCCAGTCGATATATTCGAGGTGATCGTGCGCCAGCTTCATCGCGCTGCGCAATACGCCGGAATCGGGGGTGAGGCGCAGCACCAGCCGCTTCTTCAGCTTTTCGTGCAGCAGGGGATGGGTGACATCGGCAAAGAAGTTCTGATCAAACAGCGCGACAAGACGGCGGATTTCCGCGCGCTGCGCCGCATTGCCAAGGATCAGCGGGTTGCGATCCTCAGTCTCCTCCAGATATTCGCAGATCGCCTGACTGTCGATCAGCGGCGCGCCGCGCGCCGGATCGTGCAGCACCGGCACACGGCCGGCGGGGTTCAACTGATAAAAGGTGTCATCCCCGTCCCACGGATAGACCCGCTCCAGATCGAAAGGGACGCCTTTTTCCGCCAGCGCCAGGCGCGTCTTGCGGGAAAAGGGGCACAGGGCAAAATGATACAGCTTCCACATCCCGGTTGGCTTAGCGCCAAGCGCCAAAGAACTACAATGGCGAACTACAGGGGCGAACTACAATCCCGATTGCTCCAATATCGGCAGGCAGACAGGCATCATCGCGGCAATCTGGTCATGCGTGACCAGTGATTGCGCCTCGCTCTGGAACAATTGGCCCAGTTGCTCCGTTGTGATCCCTGCCTCGTCCAGCACCTGCGCGCTGGCAGCCACGAAGAATTCGCGCCCGCGTTCCGCCATGGCAGGGAAAGCCAGCGCCCATGCCTCGCCCGCCGCCTGCCGGTTGGCGACCAGCGCAAAGGTGGCCGAACAACGCAGGAGCAGCCGATGGTCGAGATCGAGCGCCTGCGCAGATACGGGGGCAGGCTGCGCCGTGGCGGCAAGCGGCAGGGCGATCAGTGCCAGACTGGCAAGAATGGTCTTCATGCCCGCCCCCTTGCCAGCCCGATCCTGAACGCGGCCTTCACGCGGCCGTTTTTCCCGCTTTGGCATCCATCGCCAGCACCGGATTGTCGGGCCCGCTTTCCCGGCCGGCCAGGAATTCGTTGCGGATATTGCGATAGGAAAACTTCCATTCCCCCTCCACGCGCACCAGTTCGTCCTCGTAAATGCCGAATGTGCCCAGCGTCGGGGTGAACCGCTTGCCATCGGGCGTGCGCGGGCCATCATTGGCGCATTCGAACCAGAAACCGGTATGCCACGCCCGGTCGCCTTCCACCCGGATCACCGATTGGCACAGCACATGGCGCAGGATCGCCGGATTGCCGTCCACATCGCAGTAAATGCCCGCCACCGCTTCCTTGAAACCCTTGGCCGCAGCGCGAATATTCTCGCGCCCCGTTACCGCCCCGCGGGCAAATTCCAACGTGCCGTCTTCGGTGAAGGTATCGGCATAGGTATCGAAATCGTTGTAATCCATCGCCATCAGGTAGCGGGCCAGCAGATCCTCGATCTCGGCACGGTCGCGGGCATAGTCAGCTGCGTATTTCATGGGTGGCAAGGCTCCTCTCTCCGCCCGCACCTTAGGATTGCGAAAGGCCGGCCCGCAAGAGCGTTGACTTGCACGCGGCGCCTGCGCAATCGTAAGCACAACATACGAATTGGGAGAGAGACTCGTATATGTCGCAAGATCGTATCGCCGCGCTGGAAGCCAAGCTGGCCGAGATGGAGCGCCGCCTGACCATCCGCGAGGATGAGCTGGACGTGAAGAAGCTGCAATATCTCTACGGCTATCTGATCGACAAATGTATGTACGATCAGGTGGTTGACCTGTTTGCCGACGACTGCGAAGTGCGCTTCTTCGGCGGTGTGTTCAAGGGCAAGGCAGGCGTGAAGCGCCTGTATATCGAACGCTTCCGCAAGCGGTTCACCCACAACAATAACGGGCCGGTTGACGGCTTCCTGCTCGATCACCCGCAGATCCAGACGATCATCGACATCGACCCTGATGGCAAGACCGCCCGCCTGCGCGGCCGCAGCACCATGCAGGCCGGGCGCCACAAGGACTATACCCATCCCGAAAAGGGCCTGGGCGTGCGCCAGTGGTGGGAAGGCGGCATCTACGAAAACGTCTATACCAAGGGCGAGGATGGCAAATGGCGGATCAAGCTGCTCAATTACTTCCCGCATTGGCACGCCGATTTTGACAAGGGCTGGGCCTATACCGACGATCAATATGTGCCCTTCATCACCAAGCTTTATCCCGAAGATCCCGCCGGCCCGGACGAGCTCTATGACGATTTCTTCCTCTGGCCCACGCACAAGCTGCTGCCGTTCCACATGAAGCACCCGATCACGGGCGAGGAAATGGTGGCCGAGCGCTGGGAAGGTGATCTGGAGCGCGACCGGGTGCGCGCGGCAGAGCGCGCGGCACTCAAGGCAAAGGGCTGATCCGATGACTGCTTACCCGTCGCTCCACATGATCATCAACGGCCAAAAGGTGGCGGGCGGATCGCGCCGCACCCACGCCGTGGTCAACCCCGCCACGGGGGAAGTGCTGGGCGAATTGCCACTGGCTGATGCCGCCGATCTCGACCGGGCGCTGGACGTGGCGGCGGAAGGCTTCGCCATCTGGCGCAAGAGCACCCCGCAGGAGCGCAGCGCTGTGCTGCAGGGCGCGGCGCGGCTGATGCTGGAACGCGCCGATGACCTGGCGCGCATCGCCACGATGGAGGAAGGCAAGCCCTTTGCCGAGGCCCGCATCGAAGTGATGATGAATGTCGGCCTGTTCAACTTCTATGCCGGCGAAGTCTTCCGCCTCTATGGCCGCGAACTTGTGCGGCCCGAAGGGATGCGCAGCACGGTGCGGTGGGAACCTGTGGGGCCGGTTGCGGCCTTTGCGCCGTGGAACTTCCCGCTGGGCAATCCGGGGCGCAAGCTGGGCGCGCCGGTGGCGGCGGGCTGTTCGGTCATTCTGAAAAGCGCGGAGGAAACGCCCGCTTCGGCGCTGGGCGTGCTGCAATGCCTGCTCGATGCAGGCCTGCCGCCGCAAGTGGCGCAGGCGGTGTTCGGCGTGCCGGACGAGGTGAGCCGCCATTTGCTGGGCAGCCCGATCATCCGCAAGCTGTCCTTCACCGGCTCCACCGTGGTGGGCAAGCATCTCGCGCGGCTGGCGACCGAGAATATGCAACGCACCACGATGGAACTGGGCGGGCACGGCCCGGTGCTGGTGTTCAGCGATTCCGATGTGGACAAGGCGCTGGCGACTGCCGTGGGCGGCAAATACCGCAATTGCGGGCAGGTGTGCGTGTCCCCCACGCGCTTCATCGTGGAAGAAAGCGTGTTCGAACGCTTCCGCGATGGGTTCATTGCGGGCGCAAAGGCGCAAGTGGTGGGCAACGGGCTTGATCCCGCCACCACGATGGGGCCAATGGCCAATCCGCGCCGCCCCGAAGCGATGGACCGGCTGATCGGCGATGCGGTGGCCAAGGGCGCAAAGCTGGGCACCGGCGGGGAGCGCATTGGCAATCAGGGCTTCTTCTATGCGCCGTCGGTGTTGTCCGAAGTGCCGCTGGATGCCGACATCATGCACGAAGAGCCGTTCGGCCCGGTCGCCATCATCAACCCGTTCAAGGGCGAAGAGGCGATGATCGCGGAAGCCAACCGCCTGCCCTATGGTCTTGCTGCCTATGCCTGGACATCCGATGTCCAGCGCCAGCGTCGCCTTGCCGCGCAGATCGAGGCAGGGATGATCGGCATCAACAGCCACATGATCGGCGGGGCCGACGCGCCCTTTGGCGGGGTCAAATGGTCGGGCCATGGCAGCGAGGACGGGCCGGAAGGCGTCACCGCCTGCATGGTGCTGAAAGCCGTCCACGAGGGCTGAGGCAGCTTATCCGGCCAGAGAGGCAAAAGCCTCCAGAGCCGCAATCGGGGAGAGAACGCCATGGACCAGCACGCAATGCCGCCGGGCAGCCGTGATGCCGCCATCGCCGCCATGCAGGCCGCGATCGGGGCCGACCACGTGCTGCTGGATGAAGAACGCATGGCCGATCACGGCGATCCCTTCGCCCCGCCGGGTGACTGGTATCGCCCCGGCGCGGTGCTGATGCCGGGCAGCGTGGAGGAAGTGCAGGCGATCCTGCGCATCGCGACCGAGCACGGCACCCCCGTGTGGACCAGCAGCCAGGGCCGCAACAAGGGCTATGGCGGGGGCGCGCCGCGCCTATCGGGCAGCTTCACCATGAGCCTGCGCCGGATGAACCGCGTGCTGGAAGTGGACGAAGCCAATTGCATGGCGCTGGTCGAGCCGGGCGTGCGCTTCTTCGACCTTTACGATCACTTGCGCGCCATCGGCAGCACATTGTGGATGAGCGTGCCCGATCTGGGGGGCGGCTCTGTCATCGGAAACGCGCTGGAACATGGCGTGGGCTATACCCCGATAGGCGACCATTTTGCCAACCACTGTGGCATGGAAGTGGTGCTGGCCAATGGCGACATCGTGCGCACCGGCATGGGCGGGATGAGCAATCCGCACAACTGGCTGGTCTATCCGCACAGCGCGGGGCCAAGCTGGGACGGCATATTCACCCAGTCCAATTTCGGCGTGGTCACCAAGATGGGCGTCGCGCTGATGCCTGCGCCGGAAGTCTATGCGCCGGGCTGGTTCATGCTTGATAACGAGGAGCATTTCGGCACCTTCCTGGAGGTGCTGCGCCCGCTGATGATCGACGGCACGATTTCCAACCAGCCGATGATCATCAACGCGGTGTGCGCGGCTTCCGCCTTCTGGGGGCGCGAGGACTGGTATACCGGCACCGACGCGATCCCGGACGAGGTAGTGGACAGGATCGCCGCCGCCCCCGGCTTTGGCCGCTGGGTGATGCGCTTTGCGGTGCAGGGCGATGCGCCCGTGGTGCGCCACAACCGCGCCAAGATCGAAGCCGCCTTTGCCACAATTCCCGGCGCATCGGTGGTGTTCGAGGAGTTTGACGGCCATAATTTGCCCGAATTTGATAATCCGCATCACCGTGTGCAGGCAGGCATCCCGTCAATGGCGCTCGACCGCATGACCCGCTGGTATGGCGGGGAGGATGGCGGCCATATCGGCTTTTCCTGCGCCATGCCGATTGCAGGCAAGGATGGCTGCGCAATCCGCGACCTGACCGCCGGCGTGCTGCGCGAACGCAGCCTCGATTATTCCGCCGCGATCATCGTGGGCCGGCGCAGCATGATCCATGTGGCGCTGATCGTGTTCGACACCCGCAACGAGGAGCAGACGCGCGGCGCCTATGCCGCGACCAAGGCGATGCTCGAACCCGCGGCGAAGCTGGGTTACGGCGAATACCGCAGCCATGTGGACTTCATGGACGAAGTCGCCGCGCTTTACGATTTCAACGACAATGCGCAGCGCCGCCTGGCGGAAAGGATCAAGGACTGCCTCGATCCCGCCGGCATCCTTTCCCCCGGCAAGCAGGGCATCTGGCCTGCCCGGATGCGGGGGTGAGTGTGACCGGGTTCGCGCAGGGATCGCAATGATGGCAGAGACCGCAGTGATGAAATCGATTGACGAAATCAGCGGAATCGTCGTGGCAACGGCGATTGCCATCCACCGTGATCTTGGGCCGGGCCTGTTGGAATCGGTCTATGAAGTGGTGCTTGCTGGCCGACTGGAAGATGCGGGGCTGAAAGTGGCGCGGCAGGTGCCGGTTCCTCTGACACTCGACGGGCGGCATTTTGATGTGGCATTCCGAATAGACATACTGGTGGAGGATCGCCTGATCCTTGAAATCAAGGCGGTGGAGCAATTGTCAAAGGCGCATACGCGCCAGATGCTGACCTATCTTCGCCTGTTCAGGCAGCCCCTGGGGCTGCTTCTCAATTTTTCGGGCGCCACAATGAAGGAGGGGATTCGCCGGATAGTCAACGACTATCGGCCAGAATAGCCCTCCGCGATCCCTGCATTCCCTGCGCCCTCTGCGAGAACCGAAAAAGAGAATGACGATGAAAATGACCCATGAACTGAAAACCGGCGGCGACCGCGGCTATCTGCGCATTGCCACCGAAGAAGCCTTTGCCACTGCCGAACAGATGGACGCGATCCTGCGTCTGGTGAAGGAAGGCCGCGCGGACAAGGGCACCGTGTCGCTGTGGGGCTTTTACGGCACCAGCCCGTCGGAACGCACCACCTTCATCCGCGAACGCCTGCTTGATCTGGGGCCGCTTCGCATCGCGGCGATGGACGATGCGGGCATCGACAAGACGGTGCTGGCGCTGACCAGCCCCGGCGTGCAATCGCTGTTCGATCTGGACGAGGCCAAAGGCATTGCCCGCCGCGCGAACGATCACCTGAAGGCCGCGTGCGAGGCCTATCCCGACCGGTTCGTGGGGATGACCGCGATCTGCCCGCAAGACCCCGAATGGTCGGCCGAGGAGCTGCGGCGCGGCAAGGAGGAGCTGGGCTTTGCCGGGGTGCAGGTGAACAGCCACACCCACGGCCACTATCTGGACGAGGAGCAGTTCGACCCCATCCTGCGCGCCTGCGCGGATATGGACATCCCGCTCTATATCCACCCGCAAGGCCCGCCCGACAACATGATCGGCGGCATGGTGGAAGCAGGCCTTGAAGGCGCGGTGTTCGGCTTTGCGATGGAAACCAGCTACCACGCCATGCGCCTGCTCACGACGGGCGTGTTCGACCGTTATCCCGGCCTGCAACTGGCGCTGGGCCATGGCTGCGAAGGGCTGCCCTTCTGGATCGACCGGCTGAATTATATGTTCAACGCAGGCGTGCGCAGCCAGCGTTACGAGCGCCTCAAGCCGCTCAGGCATCCGCTGCATTACTATTTGCGCAACAATCTGTGGGGCACCACCAGCGGCCTGCCCAGCCCCGCCAGCATCCGCCTGATGATGGATGTGATGGGCGAGGACCGCGTGATGTATGCGATGGATTACCCCTACCAATATGTGCCCGACGAAGTGCGCCTGCTCGACAACATGGACATGAGCGACGCGCAAAAGCGCAAATTCTTCCAGACCAATGCGGAAACGCTGTTCAAGCTGTAACTGTTCGCGCATTTTCGCGCGCACACACATCCTGGGGAGAGGATAGGATATGACGACTTTCGGCGTAACAGGGGCCAGCGGCCAGCTGGGCAAGTTCGTTCTCGACGAGCTGCTCACCAAGGTGGATGCAGGCTCCATCGTGGCCTATGGCCGTGATGTGGCGAAGCTGGCGGATTACGCGGCCAAGGGCGTCACCGTGCGCGCCATGGATTACGACAAGCCGGAGGAGCTGGCGGGCCTGCTTGCCGGCGTTGACCGGCTGCTGCTGATTTCGGGCAGCGCCCTGGGCCAGCGCCCGCGCCAGCACGCCGCCATTATCGACGCGGCCAAGGCAGCGGGCGTGTCTTATATCCTCTACACCTCGATCCTGAATGCCCCCGCAACGCCGATCCGGCTTGGCGCGGAACACAAGGCGACCGAGGAAAGCCTTGCCGCCAGCGGCCTGCCCTATGATCTGGCGCGCATGGGCTGGTATAACGAGAACTATGTCGGCGCGCTGCCCGCGCAGGTGGAGTTCGGCCTGATTACCGGTGCGCAAGGCGAGGGGCGCATTTCGTCCGCTGCCCGCGCCGATCTGGCGGCGGGCCTTGCCGTGATCCTGACCACCGGCAAAGGCGGCGACATTTACGATCTGGCGGGCGATGACAGCTGGACGATGGCCGATTTCGCCGCCGAGGTAAGCCGCATTTCCGGCAAGCCCGTGCGGTATGAGAATATGAGCGAGGCCGATTACGCCGCTTCGCTGCTCGCCGTGGGCATCCCGGAGGCCTATGCCCCGGTCATCGCCAATTCGGCCTTTGCGACATCTTTGGGCGCGCTGGAAAACAACAGCCGCACCTTGAGTCGCCTGACCGGCCGCCCGACCACGCCGATTGCGGCGACAATTGCAAAGGCGCTGGGCAAGTAAGATGACCACGGAAGCCGCGCCGCAGCAGGCCCCTGCCCCCGAAAAAGCCAGCAGCAAGATCAGCCCCTATGGCTGGTATGCGCTGACGCTGGTTTCCGCAGCCCAGGCGATGAGCCTGCTCGACCGGCAGATCCTGTCGATCCTGGCGAATGACATCCGCGAGGATCTGGGCATCGGCAATGCTGAAATCGGCCTGCTGTACGGCACGGTGTTCGCGCTGTTCTACGCACTGTTCTCGCTGCCTTTGGGGCGGCTGGTGGATGGCTGGATCCGTACCAAGCTGCTGGCGATATGCCTTGCGGGCTGGTCGTTCTTTGCCGGACTATCCGCCTTTGCCACGGGCTTTGCCCTGCTGGCGATCAGCCGCCTTGGCGTGGGGATTGGCGAAGGGGCAACCCAGCCCGCCGCCAATTCGATCATTTTCGACGCGCTGCCCAAAAGCCGCCGCGGCGTGGGCATGGCGGGGCTGGGCATTGGCCTTGCCATCGGGCTTGGCCTGTCGATGGCGGTGGGCGGCATGGTCAGCCAGTGGTGGAACCTCAGGGTGGAGGCAGGCGCGCCGTCCTTCGGCTTTTCGGGCTGGCAGTTTGCCTTCCTCGTCTCGGCGCTTCCCGGCTTTCCGCTCGCATATCTCATCTACCGCCTGAAGGAGCCGGTGCGCGGCGGGATGGACGGGATCATCGCGCCCAAAGACCCCGCCCCGTTCAAGGCCAGCGCCAATGTGCTGGGCGCCGTGGTGCCGGGCACCAACTGGTTCTATCTCTGGCACCGCAATGCGGGCGCGCGGCAGTGGGCGATCAACCTGGCGGGCCTTGCCATCATCGTGGGTGTGGCCACGCTGCTGGTGCATCTGGCACAGGGCTTCTCGCCGCGCCCCGCCCTGCAAATCTGGGGCGCAGAGATTGACCCGCATTGGATGCAATGGGGCGTGGCGGCGTTCGGCGCTTTCGTGGTGCTGAACCTGTTCCAGAGTTTCAAGCTGACCGATAAGCCCGCCTATAACGTGATCCTCTCGCCCTCGCTGATCCTGCTGATGATTGCGGGCGGATTGCAGACCGCGATCAATTACGGCGTGATGGCCTTTACCCCCACCATGCTGATCACGCAGTTCGGGCTGACGCCGGCGCAGGCGGGCGTGCAGTTCGGCCTGCTGGCGGCAGCGCTGGGCATAATGGGGCCGCTGGTGGCGGGGCCGCTGGCCGATTTCCTCAACGCGCGGATGGGCGGCAAGGGCATGGTGTGGCTGATGCTGCTCAGCCTTGGCATTTCGCCCTTCTTCGGCATCTGGGCCTACAGCGCGGAGACAGTGACCGATTTCTACCTGCGTTTCAGCGTCTACAGCCTGATCCTGACGCTGTGGCTGCCGCCCGCCTATGCGCTGATGCTGGGGCTGGTGCTGCCGCGGATGCGCGGGATCACCTTCTCCACCTACATGATCATCCAGACGCTGCTGGGCCTTGGCATCGGCCCCTATGCCGTGGGGATCGTGGCGGACCAGAACGGAGGGGTGCTGAGCCAGGCGATCATCTCGATCAACGCAGTGGTGCCTTTCCTGGTGCTGGCGCTGCTGATCGTGCTGGCGCGCTACCGCCGGGACGAGGCGAGCATACTGGACCGTGCGCGCGCTGGTGGGGAGGCGGTGTAGGCCATGGCAAATGTGCGTGAAGCTTCCTTCGCCGTCTTTGCCCATTACGGGGTAGACCGGCTGTTCGGCAATCCCGGAAGCACCGAATTGCCGATGCTGAAGGGACTGCCCTTCCCCTATGTCATGGGCCTCAACGAAGCGGTGGTGATGGGCATGGCCGATGGCTATGCCCGCGCCACCGGCAAGCCGTCGCTGGTCAATCTGCATTCCAGCGCGGGCACCGGGCACAGCCTGGGCAATCTGTTCACCGCTTATCGGAACAACACGCCGATCGTGGTGACGGCGGGCCAGCAGGCGCGCAGCATCCTGCCGCACGATCCGTTTCTGGGCGCAGAGAGGCCGAGCGAATTTCCCCGGCCTTTCGTCAAGTTCTCCATCGAACCCGCGCGGGCCGCCGATGTGCCGCTGGCGCTGGCGCGCGCCTTTGCGATTGCCTTGACCCCGCCGATGGGGCCGGTTTTCGTCTCGATCCCGGTGGACGATTGGGAACGCGAATGCGCCCTGCCGCTGCTGCCCGATCTGTCGCTTGGCACCCTGCCTGATCCTGCCGGATTGCAGCGCATTGCCGCCATGCTGGAAGGCGCGCAGAACCCTGCGCTCATTATCGGCACCGGGCTTGCCAACAATCCCGATGGCTGGGATGCAGGCATCGCGCTGGCGGAAAAGGCGGGCCTGCCGGTCTGGGCCGCGCCCTATGCCGCGCGCGAGACTTTCCCCGAAGACCATCCGCAATTCGCCGGCTTCCTTGCCGCCTGGCGTGACAAGATCAACGCTGCCCTTGCCCCGTATGACGCGCTGCTGGTGGTCGGTGCGCCGGTGTTTACCTACCACGTGGAAGGCCACGGCCCGCATTGGCCCGAAGGCGCGGCGCTGGCGGCGCTTTCCGAAGACCCCGCGCATCTGTCCAACCTGCCCGGCGGCGCGGCGGGCAGTTTCGGCGTGCTGGGCAATCCGGCCGCGGGGCTGCGCCAGCTTGCCGATCTGCTGCCCGCGCGCCCCTTTACCGGCAGCAGCCACCGCCTAATCGACCCTGCGCCCGAAATGAAAGCCGCCTATGTCCTCAAACGCATTGCCGCGCTGCGCCCGGAAAACGCGGTCATCGTGGAGGAGGCTCCCACCGCGCGCGGGCCGGAACACGACACCTTGCCGATCCGGCGCAAGGGCGGCTTCTACACCTGCGCCAGCGGCGGCCTCGGCTATTCGTTGCCCGCCGCGATTGGCGTGGCGATGGGACAGCAAGACAAGGTGATCGCCTTGCTGGGCGATGGCAGCGCCATGTATACCATTCAGGGCCTTTTCAGTGCCTTTCAGGAACAGGCCAATGCCAGCTTCTGCATCCTCAACAATTCGGCCTATGCCGCGCTGACCGGCTTTTCGGGCGAATTCGGCATGAACCACGTGCCCGGCTGCGATCTGGCGGGGCTGGATTTTGCCGGGTTGGCGCAGGCGCAAGGCGTGCCTTCGCGCACAGTGTCCAGCGTGGCCGAACTCGACGCCGCGCTCGAATGGAGCTTCGCGCAGGAAGGGCCAAGTCTGCTCGATATCCGTATCGCCTGATGGGAAAACGGTCCGGCGATTAGCCAAACGCGCATTTTGCGTGTAGGGGCAGCGAACAAGGCGGCTCCGCATCACGGGATTCGGGTTAGTCAGCCTCACTTGGTTACCCCCGGAAAGTCTACCCCCCTTATGTCTTTTGACCATCTGCCCGCGCCGCTTGCCACGGCGCTTGCCGCGCGCGGCTATGCCGATCTTACCGAAGTCCAATCCGCCGTCGTGCAACCTGAAGCGGCGGGCCGCGACCTCCTCGTTTCCGCACAGACGGGTTCAGGCAAGACGGTCGCCTTTGGCCTGGCGCTGGCCGAAAACCTGCTTGATGCCGATGGGATGGTGCCGCGCAATTCGGGCCCGCTGGCGCTGGTGATCGCCCCCACGCGCGAACTGGCATTGCAGGTCGCGCGCGAACTGGGCTGGCTGTATCAGGGCGCGGGTGCGCGCATTGCCACCTGTGTTGGCGGCATGGATGCGAGCAAGGAACGCCGCAATCTGGCGGGCGGCGCGCAGATCGTGGTCGGCACGCCCGGCCGCCTGCGCGACCATCTGGAACGCGGCGCACTCAATCTTACCGGCCTGCGCGCCGCCGTTCTGGATGAAGCGGACGAAATGCTCGACATGGGCTTTCGCGAAGAGCTCGAAGCTATCCTCGACGCCGCGCCAGAGGGCCGCCGCACGCTGCTGTTCTCTGCCACGCTGCCGCGCCCGATCGTGGCGCTGGCAACGCGGTATCAGCGCGATGCCTTGCGCATCTCCACCGTTGGGCAGGATCGCGGGCATGGCGACATCACCTATCAGGCGATCACCGTTGCCCCGCCCGAAACCGAGAATGCGGTGGTCAATCTGCTGCGCTATCACGAAGCGGAAACCGCCATCCTGTTCTGCGCCACGCGCGAGAAGGTGCGGCACCTCTCGGCCATTTTGCAGGAACGCGGCTTTGCCGTGGTGGCGCTGTCGGGCGAACATTCGCAGTCTGAACGCAACACCGCGATGCAGGCGCTGCGCGACAAGCGGGCGCGCGTGTGCGTGGCAACCGATGTGGCCGCGCGCGGGATCGACCTGCCCGGCGTCAGCCTCGTGATCCATGTCGAAATCCCGCGCGATGCCGAGGCGCTGCAACACCGTTCGGGCCGCACGGGCCGCGCAGGCAAGAAGGGCACCGCGGTGCTGATCGTCCCCTATCCGCGCCGCCGCCGCGTGGAATCGATGCTGCGCGGGGCGAAGATCAACGCCGAATGGGTGGAAGCACCCACTGCGCAGATGATCCGCGCTGCCGACCACAGCCGCCTGCTGGAAAAGCTGCTTGCTCCGGTGGAACTGGAGGAGGAAGACCGCAAGTTGGGCCGGCAATTGCTCGAACACAAAAGCGCCGAGGAAATCGCCGCGCTGCTCGTCCATGCGCACCGCGCTGCCATGCCGCAGCCCGAGGAGCTCAGCGCCAACACGCCCGAAGCGCAGCGCGCGATGCAGGCCGAACGCCATCGCCCCGGTTTCGAGGACACGATCTGGTTCCGCCTCGACATCGGCCGCAGCAATGGCGCCGATCCCAAATGGATCCTGCCGGTGCTGTGCCGCCGCGGCCATGTCTCGCGCAACGAAATCGGCGCGATCCGCATCGGCCCGCAGGAAAGTTTCGTGCAGATCCCGCGTGCGATTGCCGACAAGTTTGCCGACGCCGCACGCCGCACGGGCGAGCAGGAGCGCGAGGCGGGCGAGGAATCGCTGCTTATCGAACGCAGCGCCACTGGCCCGCGCGACATGGCGCGGCAAAACCGGCGCCATGGTGGCCGTGAAGGGAACGATGAAGCCGGGCGTGGCGAATACCGTTCCGGCCCACGCGTGGCAGCCAAGCCGCACCGCAAGGGGCCGGGAGGCAGACCCTTCCCCGGCAAAGCACCGGGCGGGACTGCCCCATTCAAGAAGGGCGGCAAGAAGCCCTTCTCGAAAGCTCCGCGCAGCTAGGTGAGCTTACCGGGCGACAAAAATGCCGCAGGCGATCCGGTCTCCGCTGTTCCCGGCGGGATCGGTCACCTGGTCATCCGGCCCGGCATGGACGATGAAGGCCGAACCGTCGGCATCGAACAGGCCTGCAAAGGTCGCGCCGCCGCCGAGCATATAGGACAGGCTGCCGCGTCCGTTCGCGCCCACATCGACATTGGGCATATCGCCCGCGTGCTGGCCGGTGGCACTTTGGAGGCCGTGCGTGTGCCCGCCGGGGTTCCAGTGGCCGCCAGCCGCTGCGAAAGTCGGCGTGCAGGCCCCGGTGGTGTGCACATGGACGCCGTGCGGACCGGGCGAAAGCCCAATCACTTCGAGGTCAAGACGCAGGCCAGTGGTGGTCGCGGTCACAGTGGCAAGCCCCGCAGGCGTGCCATCGGCCATGAACAGCGGCGCGGCGGCGCGCTGGGCGTTGCCGGTTTCACCATAGGTGGCGCAGGCGGCAAGCGATCCCAGCATCAGCGGGGCGGCGAAAAGGGCGGCGGCAGTGTTCAGGCGCATGGGCAAAAGGCTCCGTTGGTTTTTCAATCAATGCGCGACATTGGCGATGGCTCCCGCCTGTCGCAAGGCGTGCTTAAAGCACCCGCCACACCCACAGCTTTATGCTGCTGGCATAGCGCGCGCCCGAACAGATGAAGATGGATTTGTTCATCCAGTCATAGGGGCCAGTGGGCGCGATGAATTCGGGCACGGTGCGGAAATAATATTCGGCCGGATCAACCTCCTCTCCTCGGCGCAGGCGGTCCATCACCTCGGCCGGGCCGTGGCGCAGACCCTTGTTGCGGATCTGGATCAGCGCACCGTCATCGGTTTCGATGGCATAGATGGCGTCGGCCACGGTCACCCCGTCAGGCCGGGTGAGCTGCCAGTCCGCGCTGTTGCCCATCAGCCGGCCCGAAATGCGCGGGCCCTTCACATAGCCGCCGGGCCTGATCGGGATGATCCGCCGCGTGCCATCGACCACAGGGCCGATTTCACGCGGCGGTTCCAGCTCGCCGCCCGCTTCGTACACGAATTCCAGTTCAGGCTTTATCATGGCCAGTCTCTCCCCGTCTGGCGATGACCTTATCCGCCCAGCATGATCCGTGCAAAGGCCGATAGGCCATAGGGGCGGCGGCCGTAGAAGGGATCGAGCGCGGAAGGCGTCCCGAACAACGCCCCGCTGGCCCCCAGCGTCAGCGTCAGATCGCTGCCCAGCGGCAGCGAATGAGCATAGCCCGCCTGCAGCTTTGCCACGCGAAAGGCCCTGTCGTGCAAGGGGTGGTCGTGGTCGTGAAACAGCTCGTCATTTGCCGCATTCTCATACCGCGCGAACAGCGCATGGGCAGGCGTGATGTCCCAGTTTGCCTCGGCCAGCCAGGCGGTGAGCGTTGCACCGGGGCGGCGGTTCTTGGCGGAGAAGGCGAAGGTTCCCGACAGGCCCGACCCGGAATTGTAGTGCAGGCTGGCGGTCGTGCGCGCCTCGTCCTCTCCCGGATGCAGCGCTTCGGGTTCCTTCAACCGGCCGTGGCTGACCTGCATGGCCCAGTTTGCGGACGGGTTGAGCGTCGCCCGCACCGACCAGCTGTCGAGCCGGGGGGTCTCGATATCCCAGCGGTTCTCGTCCGGCTCCTGCCCGCGAAAGGCGGACGCCTCGATCTGCCATGCGCGGCCTGCCAGACCGGCAGTGACCACGCCGTAGGTGATATGCGTGGAATCAAACCAGTGATGCGTGATCGGCGCTTCGGGATTATGCCGGGATGATGCGCGGTGCATGAAGGCCGCCGGCCCCAGCGCGGGCTCGCCCACCGGCCCGCCATAGAGGAAGGCGGTGGTGCCCTCGCCCACCTGCGCATCAAATCGCACCGCCAGTTCCATAAACAGATCGTGCGGATGCTGCCGGTCGACCAGCGGTTCGCCGCCCGCCGTCTCGCCCGTGGCGAACAGATTGGGATAGCCGCGATCGCTCATCAGCGGTTCGGCGCTCAGCATGGCGCGCAGTTGCAGACGGGTGGCGGCGGTGCGGCGTTCGGCCATCAGCATGGCCATCGACTGGGCATAGAGCTTGTCATCGCCGCGCGGGCCGGACTGGTCGGTATGGACGGCGGTGACATAGCCATGCGCCATGCCGATCCATCCGCCGCCAAGGCGGAAATGCACGCCGGGCATCATCCCTTCGGCTTGCGGCAGGCGTGCCGTGCCTGATCCTTCGGCAGCGCCGGGCGCCAGCGGCCCCATCGCATGGGCAGAATGGTCGGTGTGGGCGGAGCGGTCGGTGCGCTCCCTGGCGGCGAGGTCGGATGGCGGCGGGGTGTCGCCTGCATGATCGTGCGTAGGATCATGGCCGGAATGATCCTGCGCCACGGCAATGCCGGGAACGGCGAGGGCAAACGCGAGCGCGCAGCCCGCGAGGAAAAGCGTCTTCATGGGGAATGTCCTGAATGTCGGTTGCGAGGGCGAACGGCGACGTTCAGGCAAATCGCGGCGGCGGGACGTCCGGCATCAGGGAAAGCGAAACCAGCGAGGCCATCGGCGGCGCGACCGGCAGAGCGGGCCGCAATCCCGCGTCGGGCCGGGACAAGGGCGGCACCCCCGGAAGCGCGCAGCCGGGGCACATATGCCTTGCGCCCTTTTCATCATGCGCGCCATGCGGTGCCGGATCGCCTTCATCCACGGCCGCATCCGGCGCGGCGGGCGCTTCGTGGCAGGATGTCATGGCGGGCACAGCAGGCGATGGCGCGGCGGCAAGCGTCGGCGGCTGCGCCTGTAACAGCAGGATCAGGGCGATCAGAAGCCACCTCATGCCGTCACAATAGGCGGTGCAGCCACCCTTGTGAAGGCGGCGTGCGGGAGGTGGCGCGTTCAGCGCAAATTGGCGATGGCCGCGAAGTAGGCCAGCTCCGCCGGCACCAGCCATTCGGGCTCCACCGGCGGGTGATAGCTGAGCTTTACGATCACCGTGCGGCTGGCCGGGTGGACATAGATGAACTGCCCCGCCAGACCCACTGCGGCAAAGGCGCCCGGTTCGCTATCCACCTGCCATGTTTGCAAACCGTAACCCGGCATCTGCTGGCCGGTGGGCTTCATCGCGGTCATCTGCGCCACCCAGCCTTCGGGCAGCACGCGCACCGCGCCCGCCAGCCCGTTGTCGAGCATCAACTGCCCCAACCGCGCCCAATCGCGCAGCGAAGCATTGAAGCCCATTCCGTTCAGCGCGCGGCCTTCCCCAACCGGCCCGTCGGCCAGGAAATGCCCGGCATATTCCGCACCCAGCGGTTGCCAGATGCGGCTTTCCATCAGGTCTTCTAGCTTCGCCCCGGTCGCTTCCTCCAGCACCCAGCCCAGCACCGCGGTATCGAGCGTCGCGTAATTGAACCGGGCACCTGGTTCGCTGCGCTGGCCGATACCGACAGCGAAATCGGCAAAGCGACGTTCGTTGCGCACAATGGCCGCCTCGTGAATCTGCGCGGCGAGGCTGGGATTTTCGCCAAAATCGTACCGCTCCTCGATATCTGCACCGCTGCGCATTTCGAGCACGTTGCGGATCGTCGCTGCACCATAGGCCCCGGCGGCCAGCGCGGGGACATATTTGCTGACGGGATCATCGAGGCTGGCAATCTCGCCCCGCTCCAGCGCTTGGCCCACCAGCATGGCGGTGATCGTCTTGGTCATCGAAAAGCCGATATGCGGCGTATCGGCACGCATCCGGTTGCGGTAATCCTCGAACACCACTTTCCCGTCTTTCAGAACCAGAAAGGCATTGGTGAAAGTGGCATCGGCCCATGTGGCGTAATCGACCTGCTGCCCTTGCAGCGCGGCCGCAGGCATGGCCAGCGCATCGCCCCGCGGCAGATCGCGCGGCGTTTCGGGTGCTGCCACATTGCGATAGGCGAATACCTGATGGGTGTTGCGAAAGGTGAAAGCATTGATCGCAGGGTTCAGCCATTCCCAGCGCATCGCCACGGTGGCGGGCGATGGCGCAAGGCTGCCATCAATTTCGGCCTGCGAATAGGGCGGCGGCGTCTCGGCCGTTTCGGGCACGCTAGCTTGGGAACAGGCGGCAAGGCTGAGCAACAGGGCCGCAGCGGCGGCAGACAACACAGCTTTCATGGCAAATCTCTCCCCCGCGCCAAGCTTGCGCAGGGGAGAGATGAAATCAAGCCCCGGCCCTTTGCCTCAGGCCGGTTCCGCCACCTTCGCATCCAGACCGATATCCTCGGCCCGCGCGAAATTGCCGTGCAGGCCAAAGCGCAGGCGGATGGGGATGTTGATCGTGGCGAGCGGCCCCTTTTCGATATCGAGCGCGTCGAACACGAGGAGGTCGGTGCGCTTGTCCTCCAGCCGGTTGCACAGCATCACGATCCAGCCATCGCCTTCGGGCGCGTCCTTGCTGCGCGGCACGAAGCAGGGTTCCTGCAGCGAGGATACCGGCCCGCACCACCAGTGCTGTTCCGCCCCGCTTTCCAGATCCTTCAGGAACAGGCAGTTCATCAGGAAGCCGCCCGCGCTGCCGCCTTTCAGCTCGCAGGGGCGGCGCATATCCATTTCCAGGCCCCAGGTGTAGCGGTTCTTCACGCCGGTGAAGCGGTCGTCGATGCGCGGGAACTCGCTGGCGGTTTCGGTCAGCTGCACGATCTCGTCGAACTCGTCGCCATTGCTGGCCATGTCCACGGTCCAGCGGGTCAGCTTGCTCATCGCCTCGGCCCCGTTGAAGGGCGCGCCGTGCACATCGGGGAAGAAGGGGAACATATTGTTCTTCGCTTCGGGCACCACGAAATGCACCTTGCTGCCGTCCTGCCAGGCATTGACAGTGTGGCTGGCAAAGCAATTGCCGCGCTTGAACCAGCGGATATCCTCCTGCTTCAAATCGTCCCGGCGCGGAATGATGCCAAGATAGACCGGCATGGTTGTGTCAAAGCCGAAATGCGGCTTCCTTTGTTCAAGCCGTTCCCAGCTGCCGATCGACGGCACGATGTGGAGCACGAGGTAATCCTCGGTAATCGCAAAATCGTGCATCATGCAGTAATAGGGCACCTTGAACCACACCTCGCGCACCAGATCGCCGGCCGGATTCACTTCCATGTAGGACACATCATCAGTGCACAGGCCGGATGCGGCATAGCCGATGGCGACCATATTGCCGGTTACGGGGTCGATCTTGGGATGGGCGGTGAAAGTCTGGCTCTTCATCGCGCCTTCCCAGGTCTCGAACGCCTCGGTCTCCATCGTGACGGGGTCCATGATGAGCGCGGGCGAATCTTCCTTCATCGCCCACAATTTGCCGGCATAGATCCAGGCATTGGTGTTGGCGGTGCTGCGAATCATGCCCTTGGTGCTGGGATCATCGGTCAGCGGGTTGCGGTACATTCCGAACAGCCCGCGCCCGGCGGCGCGTTCGGCCTTCCATTTGTCGGTCTTGGCCCAGCGCTGGCGGAAATCGCACTGCCCGTCGTGGAAATGGAAGCGGGTGATCATCCCGTCACCGTTGAAGCTGATGTCGTCGCCCAGCATGGGCGGGAATTGCGGATCGGGCTGCACGCGGAAGAACGCGCCGTTCAATTCACGCGGAATTTCGCCCTGATGCTCCAGATCGGTAATATCCGCCTCGATCCGGCTGGGGGTGTTAAATCCGGTGAAATTGGGGGTATCGGGAAAATGCACCATGGGTTTCGTCCTCTCCTTGCGCCAGATTGTATGCTTTACTAACGAATAGGCAAGATCATCCCCCCGTGGCCGGCTACCGGCTGTGGGGTGGGGTTTCGTAACTTTCGGGATGGGGACACCGGCTTGGCTCAGCCTGCATTGACGGCGGACAAAAACAACGATGCAGCAGGCGATGGCGCCGGGGCCGAGCTGGGGGCGCTGGAAGGCATTGTGGGCTTCCACATCCGCCTGGCGCACGGCGCTGTCTACCGCCATTTCACGGAAACCTTCTCACATCTGGGGCTGACGCAGAAGCAGGTCAGCCTGCTGTGGCTGGTTGGCGATCACCCCGGCATTGCACAGATCGAAGTCGGCAACCGCCTGCGGATGGACCGCGCCACCACCATGACCATCGTCAACCGGATGCAGGAACGCGGCTATCTGAGGCGCGAGCGATCCGACCGCGACGGGCGGATGCAGGCGCTGCACCTAACGGCGGCAGGGGAGGCCGCCCTGTTGGAGGCAAAGGCGTGCATCGAAAGCCACGAAACCTGGCTGAAAAGCCGCTTCACGCCGGACGAAGTCAAGAAATTGGTGGAAATGCTGTCGCGAATCCACGATTGAGACGCCTGAGAGTTTTGGAGAGGAAACTGTAAATGGCCAGCCTAGCTGCGAACAACGATCCACGCGAGATCGTCAACGAAAGCCCGATGACGGTTCGTATGTGGATCGTGGTGGCGATCATGGTGCTGCTGAATGCGAATGACGGGTTCGACGTGTTGTCGAGCGCCTTTGCCGCGCCGGGCATATCCGCCGAATGGGGCATTCCGCGGTCGGAACTGGGCATCATGCTGGGCGCCGAACTGGTGGGCATGGGCTTTGGCTCGGTGCTGCTTGGCGGTCTGGCTGACCGTATCGGGCGCAAGCCCAGCATCATCCTGTGCCTGATTGTAGGCGGCATCGGGATGTTCCTGGCCTCGCAAGCGGGCGGCGTGTGGGATCTCACCGTTTACCGCTTCATCACCGGCATCGGCATTGGCGGGATGCTCGCCAGCATCAATGCGGTCACGGCGGAATGCTCGAACAAGAAGGATCGCGGCCTGGCGATGGCGCTGATGGTTATCGGCTATCCGCTGGGCGCGGTGCTGGGCGGGTTGGTCGCGGCCGAGCTGCTGCAAGTCTACACCTGGCGGTCGATGTTCGTGTTCGGCGGCATCATTACCGTGGTCTGCGTGCCGCTGGTGCTGCTGCTGGTTCCTGAAAGCCCGGCCTATTACCTCGCTACGCGCCGCGAAGGTGCAAGGGACAAGATCAACAAGTCGCTGCGTTTCCTGGGCCTGCGCACGATCGACGGAATGCCGCCCGAAGTGCGCAAGGAAGATCAGCCCAAGATCACCGACATTCTGGCCAAGCCTGCGCTGCGCAAGGTCACGCTGCTGCTGGGCTTTGGCTATATGTTCCACACCTTCACCTTCTACTACATCCTCAAATTCGCGCCGCAGATCGTGGCGGATTACGGATATGATCCGTCACAGGCGGCGACCGTGCTGGTCTGGGCCAATATCGGCGGCACTGTGGGCGGCTTCATCTTCGGCTTCTTCATGAAGAAGTGGGATATCAAGGGGCCCACCATCATCATGCTGCTGCTGGCGGCGATTGCGGTGGCGGCCTTCGGCATTGCCAAGGATTCGCTGTGGGGCTGGCGCATGGCCACTTTCTGCACCGGCTTCCTGACGAATGCGGCGATTGTCGGTTACTATGCCGCCTATGCCCGCGGCTTCCCGGCCTATGCCCGCGCCACGGGCACCGGCTTCGTGCTGGGCATCGGCCGCCTTGGCGCTGCCGGTTCACCGGTCATCGCAGGGTTGCTGTTTACTGCACTGGGCAATGACCAGCTGCTGCCGGTGTCGATCATCATGGCGCTGGGTTCGGTTGCAGCAGCGGTGATGTTCTTCGTGCTGCCGCTCAAGGACGGCGACAAGGAGTTCATGGACAATATTCCCGCTGGCGAGGCACCCTGATATCCGCTGCCTGAAATGATGTGCGCGGGGTCGGTGCCTGTGCAGCCCGGCCCCGCCGCCTGACAATTGCCCCTTTTCGGAGACAAAACGCATGAAGACCCGCGCCGCTGTCGCTTTCGAGGCCAAGAAGCCGCTGGAGATCGTTGAGCTGGATCTGGAAGGCCCCAAGGCCGGCGAAGTGCTGGTGGAAATCATGGCCACCGGCATTTGCCACACCGATGCCTACACGCTGGACGGGTTTGACAGCGAGGGCATCTTCCCCAGCGTGCTGGGACACGAAGGGGCCGGTATCGTGCGCGAAGTCGGGCCCGGCGTCACCAGCGTGAAGCCCGGCGACCATGTGATCCCGCTCTACACGCCCGAATGCCGCCAGTGTAAGTCATGCCTCAGCGGCAAGACCAATCTGTGCACCGCCATCCGCGCGACGCAGGGCAAGGGCCTGATGCCCGATGGCACGACGCGCTTTTCCTACAAGGGGCAGCCGATCTTCCATTACATGGGCTGTTCCACCTTCTCGAACTTCACCGTGCTGCCCGAAATCGCGGTCGCCAAGATCCGCGAAGACGCGCCGTTCCAGACCAGTTGCTATATCGGTTGCGGGGTTACCACGGGCGTGGGCGCGGTTATCAACACCGCCAAGGTGCAGGTGGGTGACAATGTGGTGGTGTTCGGCCTCGGCGGCATCGGCCTCAATGTGATCCAGGGCGCGCGCCTCGCTGGCGCGAACAAGATCATCGGCGTCGATATCAACCCCGACCGCGAGGAATGGGGCAAGCGCTTCGGCATGACCGACTTCCTCATGTCCAAGGGCATGAGCCGCGAGGAGGTGGTCGCCAAGGTGGTCGAAATGACCGATGGCGGCGCGGATTACACTTTCGATGCCACCGGCAATACCGAAGTCATGCGCATGGCGCTGGAAGCGTGCCACCGCGGCTGGGGCACCAGCATCATTATCGGCGTGGCCGAAGCGGGCAAGGAAATCGCCACCCGCCCCTTCCAGCTTGTCACCGGGCGCAACTGGCGCGGCACCGCGTTCGGCGGGGCCAAGGGGCGCACCGACGTGCCCAAGATCGTCGATATGTATATGTCCGGCAAGATCGAGATCGACCCCATGATCACCCATGTGATGGGGCTGGAGGAGATCAACACCGCCTTTGATCTGATGCATGCGGGCAAGTCGATCCGCAGCGTGGTGGTGTTCTAAGGTCCATCTGTTCGCAGCCACCGCGCAGGGCATAGCCGTCTCCCGAAAAGGGGCGGCGAGGGCTTCGTGCGGCCCGTATTTCAATATTTCACAAGACCGAAGTTTTCGGCTATGTGATAACCCAAGTCATGCAGAACCCAGCCGGGATTCGCATCAGGAGAGAGGCCAAGCGTATGTTCAATCACATTTTCGTGGGCACCAACGATATCGACGCGGCGCGCAAGTTCTATGACGCGACCATGGGCGTGCTGGGTTTTGGCGGCCATCCGCTGCCGCACGGCACCGTCTATCCCAGCGAAAGCGGCAGCTTCATCGTGGCCAAGCCCGCCAATGGCGAAGCCGCCACCTGCATGAACGGCTTCACGCTGGGCTTCAAGGCCAGCTCCTATGACCAGGTGGATGCCTGGCACGCCGCCGGCCTTGCCAATGGCGGCAGCGATGCGGGCGAACCCGGCTTCCGCGCGAACAGCCCCGGCAATATGTATGGCGCCTATCTGCGCGATCCCGATGGCCACAAGATCTGCGTCTTTACCGCCAATGTCGGGCCGAAGGCCTGATCGGTGGGGCTGTTCTTCACCCATGTGATGGTGGGCGCGGATGATCCCGCCGCCTCCATCGCCT
This sequence comes from Alteraurantiacibacter palmitatis, assembly GCF_037154115.1. Classification (NCBI taxonomy): domain Bacteria; kingdom Pseudomonadati; phylum Pseudomonadota; class Alphaproteobacteria; order Sphingomonadales; family Erythrobacteraceae; genus Alteraurantiacibacter; species Alteraurantiacibacter palmitatis. Next base: position 256,057 of record NZ_JBANRO010000005.1, read on the forward strand.
TTTACGACGCGATCTTCGCCACGCTGGATGTCCCGTCGCAGAAGATGGAAGACCGCGCCTTTTATGGCGAACCGGGCACCGGAATGTTCGCGGTGGGCCGCCCGCGCAATGGGGAAGCGGCAACCCCTGCCAATGGCGGCACGATCGGCTTTGGCGCGAATGATGTCGCCACAGTCGATGCCTGGCACGCCGCCGGCCTCGCCCATGGCGGCACCTGCGAAGGCGCGCCCGGCCGACGCGATTACGGACAGCCCATGTATGGCGCCTATCTGCGCGATCCGGTGGGCAACAAGCTGTGCTGTTTCACCATGAATGTGGAGGGCTGAGGCAATGTATTCGCACAACATGGTCGGCGCGAACGACCTGCACGCGGCCAAGGTGTTCTATGACGCGGTGTTCACCGCTGTGGGCGGCAATCCGGGAATGCTGGACGAAGCCAAGGGCCGCGTCACCTACATCCACAAGGACGGCATCTTTGTGGTGACCAAGCCGATCAACGGCGAGCCTGCCACCGTGGCCAATGGCAATACGATCGGCTTTCTTATGGAAAACCCGGCTGAGTGCGATGCCTGGCACGCAGCAGGTGCGGCAGCAGGCGGCACGCCTTGCGAAGACCCGCCCGGCCCGCGCCCCTTCGGCGACCGCACACTGTATCTTGCCTATCTGCGCGATCCCACCGGCCACAAGCTGTGCGCGCTGCACTGGATGGCCTGAGGACGGATCGGTGACACTCGAAACGGTCAGCACCAACCGCAGCCACGGCGGCACGCAGGGCGTCTACACGCACCAAAGTGCCGCCACCGGCACGGCGATGACCTTTGCCGTGTTCGTGCCCGATCATGAACCAGGCGCAAAGTTGCCCGTGCTGACCTATCTTTCGGGCCTGACCTGCACCCATGCCAATGTCATGGAAAAGGGCGAATACCGCGCGGCCTGTGCCCTGCACGGCGTGATTTTCGTGTGCCCGGACACATCCCCGCGCGGGGATGATGTGCCCGATGACGAAGGCTATGATTTCGGCAAGGGCGCAGGCTTCTACGTCAACGCCACGCAAGCCCCCTGGGCGGCCAATTTCCAGATGCGCACTTATGTCGAGGAGGAATTGCCCGCGGTGATCGCGGCGAACTTTCCCATGGCGGATATGGCGCGGCAGGGGATCACCGGCCATTCGATGGGCGGCCATGGCGCGCTGACCATTGCCCTGCGCAATCCGGCGCGCTTCCGCTCTGTCTCGGCCTTCGCGCCCATAGTCTCGCCGCTCCATTGCCCGTGGGGTGAAAAGGCGCTGGGTGGCTATCTCGGCCCCGACAAGGCCGCGTGGCGCGAATACGATGCCTGCGCGCTGATCGCGGATGGCGCGCGCCTGCCCGATCTGCTGGTCGATCAGGGCACGGCCGACAATTTCCTGGCCGAGCAACTGAAAACGCATCTGTTGGAGGAGGCGGTGGCCACCGCCGGGATGCCCGCCACCATCCGGATGCAGGACGGCTATGACCATTCCTATTACTTCATCTCGACCTTCATGGCCGAGCATATTGCCTGGCACGCCCAGCGGCTGAACGGCTGAGAAAGACTATGCACACCAAGGAACAGAAAATCGGCGAGATCATCGCCAGTCATGCCGCCAAGGAAGGGCCGCTGCTGCCCATACTGCACGACGTCCAGCACGAATTCGGCTGCGTCGATGCAGAGTCCGAAGCCATTATCGCCAAGGCGCTGAACCTGACGCGCGCCGATGTGCACGGCGTGGTCAGCTTCTATCACGACTTTACTCCCGCCGCCGATCCGCGCCCCGTGGTGCAGATCTGCCGCGCCGAAGCGTGCAAGGCGCGCGGGGTAGAAGCCATCATCGATGCCGCGAAGCAGGCAGCGGGCGAGCGGGTGAAGATTCACACCGTCTATTGCCTCGGCCTGTGCAGCGCCGGGCCTGCCGCGCGCTACAAGGACGACCTGCATATCCGGCTGGATGCCGAAACGGTGGCCGAACTGGTGGAAAACGCATGACGATTGTTCGCATATCCGACGATGCCCTGGCCCGCGCCGGCGGGGCGGACAAGCTCGCCGCCGCCTTTGAAGCCAAGGGATGCGAGGTGCAGCGCACCTCCAGCTGGGGGATGCACTGGCTCGAACCGCTGGTGGAAATTGACGGGAAAGGGTTTGGCCCGGCCACTCTGGCCGATGTCGACGCGATCCTTGCGGGAACAAGCGACAAGGCGATCGGGGTGATCGAACAGCACCCCTTCATCGCCGCGCAGACGCGCCTTACCTTCGCGCGCGCGGGCAAGACCCGTCCGCTGAGCCTTGAGGATTACGCAGCCAGCGGCGGGTGGAGCGGGCTCAACCGCGCGCGCCGCATTGGCAGCGAGCAGATCCTGGCCGATGTGCTGGAAAGCGGCCTGCGCGGGCGCGGCGGGGCAGGCTTTCCCACCGGCATCAAGTGGAAGACCGTGGCCGCCGCGCAGGCTGAACACAAATATATCGTCTGCAACGCGGATGAAGGCGACAGCGGCACCTTTGCCGATCGCATGGCGATGGAGGGCGACCCCTTTGCCCTGATCGAAGGCATGGCGATTGCGGGCGAGGCCGTGGGCGCGCGCCAGGGCTATATCTATGTCCGCAGCGAATATCCTGACGCGATCCGCAAACTGAACGCCGCTTTAGCCCTGTGCCGGGACATTATCGCGCCGTTCAAATGCGAAGTGCGCGTGGGCGCAGGCGCTTATGTCTGCGGCGAAGAAACCTCGCTGCTCAACAGCCTGGAAGGCAAGCGCGGCGAAGTGCGCGCCAAGCCGCCTTTGCCCGCGCTCGAAGGCTTTATGGGCCGCCCCACCGTGGTCAACAATGTGCTGTCGCTGGCCGCTGTCCCGCATATCCTGATGGAAGGCGGCGCGGCCGAATATGCGGCGCGCGGCCATGGCCGGTCCAAGGGCACCATGCCGGTGCAATTGGCGGGCAATATCAAGCATGGCGGCCTGTTCGAAGTGCCGTTTGGCGTGACGCTCGATTACCTCGTCAATGAAATCGGCGGCGGCACCGCGTCGGGCCGTCCGATCAAGGCGGTGCAGGTAGGCGGGCCGCTGGGCGCCTATATCCACCCTGATCAGTTCGACATCCCCTTCGATTACGAAGCCTATGCCGCAGCCGATGCGCTGATTGGCCACGCGGGCGTGACCGTGTTCGACGACAGTGCCGACATGGGCGCGATGGCACGCTTTGCGATGGAGTTCTGCGCGGCGGAAAGCTGCGGCAAGTGCACGCCCTGCCGCATTGGATCGACACGCGGGGTGGAACTGATCGACCGCATCCGGGATGGCGGCCGCACGCGCGATGTGCTGGAGCTGGCTCCGCAAATGCACAATGCGAAAAAGACCGTTGGACGCAGCGTGGCCGAGGAAGTCGAGCTGCTGACCGATCTGTGCGAAACGATGAAATTCGGCTCGCTCTGTGCCCTTGGCGGCTTCACCCCCTATCCGGTGATGAGCGCGTTGAAGCACTGGCCCGCCGATTTCGCCCCCGATCTGGCCGATACGCTGCCGGACGCCGCCGAATGAGCGTGATGGGCCTTGTTCTGGCAGGCGGGCAAAGCACCCGCTTTGGCAGCGACAAGGCGCTGGCCGTTCTGGGCGGCGACACGCTGCTGGCGCGCGCGGTGGCCACGCTTTCGGCATGGTGCGAGACGGTGGTGATCGCGGGCCGCGATGATGCGGCCGCGCAAGGCCTTGGCCACTGCATCCCCGATTGGCCGCGCCCCGGCTTGGGCCCGCTGGCAGGCATCGCCGCTGGCCTCGCTCATGCCCGCGCCCACGGCTTTGCCAGCGTGCTGAGCTGCGGAGTCGACAGTGTCGGGCTGCCGCCCGATACGCTCGACGCGCTCACACCGCCTTCGGCCTATCTTGCATCGCAGCCCGTAATCGGTCATTGGTTGGTCGACGCTGAAGAAGCTGCTGTGGCCATCCTCCAGAGTGAAGGACGCCGCTCGATGCTTGCCTATGCCGCCCGCGCTCATGCGCGCCCGGTAAACGCGGCATCCACCCCTGCAAACATCAATACACCGGCTGACCTGGCCCGCATTCAGGCAGCCGAGCTGGAGCACAAGTGATGGGTTACGAACGCCAGAAGGATTTCGGCACGCCGGAAGTGAAGTCGGCGGAGATGGTCACGCTGACGATTGACGGGCGCGATGTCACCGTGCCAGCGGGCACATCGGTGATGCGCGCCGCGGCGGAAATCGGCGGCGATATTCCCAAACTGTGCGCCACCGACAATGTGAAGGCCTTCGGTTCGTGCCGCCTTTGTCTGGTGGAAATCGAAGGCGCGCGCGGCACGCCTGCCAGCTGCACCACGCCGGTTGCCCCCGGCATGAAGGTGCAGACGCAGACCCCGCGCCTCGCCAAGCTGCGCAAGGGCGTGATGGAGCTGTATATCTCCGATCACCCGCTCGATTGCCTCACCTGTAGCGCCAACAATGATTGCGAGCTGCAGGATCAGGCCGCCAATGTCGGCCTGCGTGATGTGCGCTATGGCTATTCGGGGGCGAACCACCTCGGCCTTCCCACCGATACATCCAACCCCTATTTCGATTTTGATGCGTCCAAGTGCATCGTGTGCAGCCGCTGCGTGCGCGCCTGCGCCGAAGTGCAGGGCACTTTCGCGCTGACGGTGGATGGGCGCGGCTTTGCCAGCATGATCTCCGCCGGACAGACGGTGGACGATTTCCTGTCGTCCGAATGTGTTTCCTGCGGCGCCTGCGTGCAGGCCTGCCCCACCGCGACCTTGCAGGAAAAGAGCGTCAAAGAGATCGGCAAGCCCGAACGCGCCGTTGTCACCACCTGCGCCTATTGCGGCGTGGGCTGTTCGTTCCGCGCCGAGATGCGCGGCGAACAATTGGTGCGCATGGTGCCGTGGAAGGACGGCAAGGCGAACCACGGGCACAGCTGCGTGAAGGGCCGCTTCGCCTGGGGCTATGCCAACCACGCCGACCGCATCACCAAGCCGATGATCCGCGAGCAGATCGACCAGCCGTGGCGCGAAGTCAGCTGGGAGGAAGCGATCGGTTTCGCCGCTGCCAAAATCACCCGCATCAAGGCCGAACACGGCCCCCGCGCGCTGGGCGGCATTACCTCCAGCCGCTGCACCAATGAAGAAACCTTCCTGGTGCAGAAGCTGATCCGCGCCGGGTTTGGCGCGAACAATGTCGATACCTGCGCGCGCGTGTGCCACTCGCCCACCGGCTACGGCCTGTCGCAGACCTTCGGCACCAGCGCGGGCACGCAGGATTTCGACAGTGTCGAGGATGCCGATGTCATCATGGTGATCGGTGCCAACCCGACCGACGGCCACCCCGTTTTCGCCAGCCGCATGAAGAAGCGCCTGCGCGAAGGGGCCAAGCTGATCGTGGTCGATCCGCGCCGGATTGACCTTGTGAAAAGCCCTCATGTCGAAGCCGCGCATCACCTGCCCTTGCAGCCCGGCACCAATGTCGCCGTGCTGACTGCGATGGCCCATGTGATCGTTACCGAAGGCCTCGTGAACGAAGCCTTCGTGCGCGAACGTTGCGACTGGGACGAGTTTCAGGATTGGGCGCGCTTCGTTGCCGACGAAAAGCACAGCCCGGAGTTTCTGGAGGCCGTCACCCGTGTGCCCGCCGCCGATCTGCGTGCCGCCGCGCGGCTGTATGCCACAGGCGGCAACGGGGCCATTTACTACGGCCTTGGCGTGACCGAGCACAGCCAGGGTTCCAGCACGGTGATGGCGATTGCCAATCTTGCCATGGCCACCGGCAATATCGGGCGGCGCGGTGTGGGCGTGAATCCCTTACGCGGCCAAAACAATGTGCAGGGCGCCTGCGACATGGGCAGCTTCCCGCACGAATTGTCAGGCTATCGCCACATTTCCAACGCCGAAGCGCGCAAGCTGTTCGAGGATGACTGGGGTGTCACGCTGGATCCCGAACCCGGCCTGCGCATCCCCAATATGCTCGACGCCGCAATCGATGGCAGCTTCAAGGCGATCTATATTCAGGGCGAGGATATCCTCCAGTCCGACCCCGATACGCACCATGTCGCCGCGGGCCTTGCCGCGATGGAATGCGTGATCGTGCACGACCTGTTCCTGAACGAAACCGCGAATTACGCCCACGTCTTCCTGCCGGGTTCGACTTTCCTGGAAAAGGACGGCACTTTCACCAATGCCGAACGCCGCATCCAGCCGGTGCGCAAGGTGATGGAACCGGCCAATGGCTATGAAGACTGGCAGGTGACGCAGCTTCTCGCCAATGCCATCGGCTGCGGCTGGAACTACACGCACGCCAGCCAGATTCTGGCGGAGATTGCCCGCCTGACGCCGACCTTTGCGGGCGTGGCGTGGGAACGCGTGACCAGCGGCGAGCCGCTGCAATGGCCAGTCAACGAAAAGGCGCCCAAGGGTTCGCCGATCATGCACGTGGACGGCTTTGTGCGTGGCAAGGGCAAGTTCGTGGTGACCGAATATGTCCCCACCGACGAACGCACCGGCCCGCGCTTCCCGCTGCTGCTGACCACGGGCCGCATCCTGAGCCAATACAATGTCGGCGCGCAGACCCGTCGCACCGCGAACAGCGTGTGGCATCAGGAAGATGTGCTGGAAATCCACCCGACCGATGCGGAGAACCGTGGCCTGAAAACCGGCGATTTCGCGCGTCTGGCCAGCCGAGCGGGCGAAACCACCCTGCGCGTTCTGGTGACGGACCGCGTGGCGCCGGGCGTGGTCTACACCACCTTCCACCACCCCGCGACGCAGGCCAATGTGGTCACCACCGACAATTCGGACTGGGCCACCAATTGCCCCGAATACAAGGTGACCGCGGTGCAGGTGACGCCCAGCAACGGGCCGAGCGAATGGCAGGAGGAATATGCCGACCTCACCGCCATGGCGCGCCGGATCGAAGCGATGGAGCCTGCGGAATAATGGACGATACCAAGCTCATCCGCATGGCCAACCAGATCGCCACCAACCTCGCCGCCAAGGGCGAGGCGGTGGCGGTGGCGGAAACCGCCGAGCATATCGGCAAATTCTGGGATCCGCGCATGAAGGCGGCGATCTTTGCCGATGACCTGACGCGCTTGACCCCGATCGCGCGCGCCGCCATCGAAAAGCTGAAGGCGCAAGTTTCTGCCGCCTGACGCGGGGCACAGGTAATGACCGAACTGATGCAGCACGGCAGGGACGGGGCGATAACCCCCGTCTCGCGCCAATTCGTGCCCGAAGTGCCCGTGGCGCTGGAATTCAATGGCCTTGCCTATGCCGTGATGATGGCAACGCCGGCTGATCTGGATGATTTCGCGCGCGGCTTTGCCCTGACCGAAGGGCTGGCGACGACGCCTGCCGACATCACCGACATTGCCGTGGCCGAGGTGGACAAGGGCTGGATCGTCCGCGCCACGCTTTCGGGCCTCGGCATTGAAAAGCTGACCGACCGGGTGCGTGCCCGCGTGGCCGAATCAAGCTGCGGCCTGTGCGGGATCGAGAACCTCGAAGCGGTTGCGCGCCCCCTGCCCCCCGTGCCTGCGCATGACGCTATAGACCCGGCGGCGATCTTCTCCGCGCTCGGCCAATTGCCCGACCATCAGCCGCTCACCCGCGCCACCCATGCCGCACACGCCGCCGCCTATGCCGACAGCGGTGGGCGGATTGTCTGCGTGCGCGAGGATGTGGGCCGCCACAACGCCATGGACAAGCTGGTGGGCGCGATGGCCGCCAAAGGCCTGCCAATGCAGGGCGGCTTTATTCTCTCGACCGCGCGCTGCTCCTACGAAATCGTGGAGAAAGCCGCGCGCGCAGGCGCAACCACGCTCGCCACCATATCGCTGCCCACCAGCATGGCGGTGGAACGCGCGCGCACGGCGGGCTTGTCGCTGTGGTGTCTGGCGCGCGATGACAGCGTGATCTGCGTGAACGGCTAACGACTCAGCCGGAACACCGCGTGTTCCGCGCGCCAGTTGGCGTTGAATTGGCCGATCTCGCGCCCGCCCGCAAAGAACCAGCTGCCTTCCACCTTCACGCCCTTTTCGGCCAGCAGATCGCGGAAATCCTCCACCGTCAGATGATGGATATTGGCGGTGGCATACCAGCTGACCGGCAGATGCGGCGTTACCGGCATCCGCCCGCCCAGCAGCAACGCCATGCGCATTTTCCAGAAGGCGAAATTGGGGAAGCTGACAAAGGCGGTGCGCCCGATGCGCAGCAATTGATCAAGCAGCCAGTCGGGCCGCTGTGCGGTCTGCAAGGTCTGGCTGAGGATCGCCACATCGAACGCGCCATCCGGATAATCGGCCAGATCGCGGTTGGCATCGCCCTGAATCACCGATAGCCCGCGCGCCACGGCGCGTTCGACTTCTTCGGGATCAATCTCCAGCCCGCGCGCATCGGCGTGCTTTTCGCGGGTGAGCACATCCATCAACTCGCCATCGCCGCAGCCCACATCGAGCACGCGCACGCCCGGCGGCACCAGGCTGGCAATCTTGGCGAGATCGGGGCGCAGGCTCATCCCACGAACCCCTTCACCACCCGGTCGAGCGCGGGGACGTCCAGCAGGAAGCTGTCATGTCCGAAGGGCGCGGATAACTCGACAAAGCTGACAGGCGCCGCCACAGCATTGAGCGCGTGGACGATGTTGCGGCTTTCCGCGGTGGGATAGAGCCAGTCGGTATCGAAGCTGATGACGCAGAACCGCGTGGCGCTGGCCCCGGCAAAGGCATCGGCCAACCGCCCGCCAGCTTCCTCCGCCAGATCGAAATAATCCATCGCGCGGGTGATATAGAGGTAGGAATTGGCATCGAAGCGGTTGGTGAAGGCAATGCCCTGATGCCTGAGATAGCTTTCCACCTGAAAATCGGCGTCGAAGCCGAAACTCTTGGCATCGCGGTCCTGCAAGCGCCGACCGAACTTCTCGGTCAGGCCCGCTTCGGACAGATAGGTGATGTGTGCGGCCATGCGCGCCACGCTCAGCCCCTTTTCCGGCCCCTTGCCGCCGCCGCCATAATAATCGCCGCCGCGCCAATCGGGATCGGCCATGATCGCCTGCCGCCCCACTTCGTGAAAGGCGATGTTCTGCGCCGAATGGCGCGCGGTGGTGGCAATCGCCAGCACGCGGTCGGCCCGGCCCGGCCAGTTGGCCGCAAAGGACAGCGCCAGCATTCCGCCCATCGAACCGCCCACCACCGCGTGCAGCCGGTCAATCCCAAGCTGGTCCAGCATGGCCACCTGCGCGCGCACCATGTCGCGGATGGTGATGACGGGAAAGCGCATGGCATAAGGCGCGCCATCCTCGGCCAGATCGGCAGGGCCGGTGGAGCCCATGCAGCCGCCGATGATATTGGCGCAGATCACATGGTAACGGCTGGTATCGATCGGCAGGCCGGGGCCGACCATCCGCTCCCACCAGCCGGGCTTGCCGGTGATCGGATGCGTGGCGGCCACGAACTGGTCACCCGTCAGCGCGTGGAAGATCAGGATCACATTGCCCCGGTCCGCCGCCATCTCCCCATAGGTTTCGTAAGCGAGGCGCACATTCGGCAGCACCTTGCCGCTGTCGAGCGGCAGCGGGCTGGCGAGATCGAGCGTGTTGAGCTGAGAGGCGAGCGCGGTTGCCATTGCGTGAGCGGACTTGGGGCTTTGCGTGCATACTGTCAATTGCGCGCGGGCCGCGCTAAAGGCGCGATTGTGACAAACGCCATCGACGCCTCGCCCTCCGCTTCCCCCTCCGCCGCCATTGGCCCGCAGGTCAAGCCATGGATCGCCGCGATCCATGCCTATGTTCCGGGCAAGTCCAAGAGCGCCGACGGCAAACCGCTGGTGAAGCTGTCAGCCAATGAAAACCCGCTGGGCACGAGCGCGGCGGCGATGGCGGCGCGGGCCGGCATTTCGGATGCCGCCGCCTATCCCGATCCCGATTCGACCGCGCTGCGCGAGGCGCTGGGCAATCTGCACGGCATTGATCCGGCGCGCATCGTCTGCGGCACCGGGTCGGACGAATTGCTGAACCTTGCCGCGCAAGCCTTTGCCGGGCCGGGGGACGAGGTCGCCTATGTCCGCTATGGCTTCTCGGTCTATGATATCGCCGCGCGCCGCTGCGGCGCGGAGCCGGTTGTCGCGCCCGACAGGGATTTCGGCACCGATGTCGATGCGCTGCTCGCCGCGATTACGGGCAAGACGCGCGTTGTGTTCCTCGCCAATCCCAACAACCCCACCGGCACCTATCTGCCCCGCGCCGAACTGGCCCGCCTGCACGCAGGGCTTCCGGCGGATGTTCTGCTGGTGGTGGACCGCGCCTATGCCGAATATGTCGATCCGGCCGATGATGACGGCGCGCTGGAACTGGCCGCGGGCGCGGGCAATGTGCTGGTGACGCATACCTTTTCCAAGATTTACGGGCTTGCGGGCGAGCGCATTGGCTGGGGCACTGGCGCGCCCGCCATTATTGACGCGCTGAACCGCATTCGCGGGCCGTTCAATGTGACCTCCACCGGGCAGGCCGCCGCCCTTGCCGCCGTGCGCGATCAGGCCTTTGTCGAGGCCAGCCGCGCGCACAACCGGGCGGAGCGGGAACGCTTCGTCGCCGCGATCGAGGGCTTGGGCAATCACGGCCTGCGCGCCGTGCCGAGCGAGGCGAATTTCGTGCTGGTGCTGTTCGAAGGCGCGCTGACAGCCGCCGCCGCGATGGATGGCATTGCCAAGGCCGGTTACGCCGTGCGGCACCTGCCCAGCCAGGGGCTGCCGCAGGCGCTGCGCATCACGATCGGCACGGCGGCGCAGATGGACGATATTGCCCGCGTGCTGCGCCGCATGGCGGATGCGGCACGATGAGCTTTCGGCGCGTTGCCATTATCGGCCTGGGCCTGATCGGCGGTTCCATCGGCCTTGCTTTGCGCGATGATGGCCTTGGCACCACCACCACGGGTTACGATGCCGATCCGGCGGTGCGCACCCGTGCCCGTGCACGCGGCCTTGCCGATACCATCTGCGATGATCCGGGCGATGCGGTGCGCGGCGCGGATCTGGTGATATTGTGCGTGCCCGTGGGGGCCATGCGCGAAGCAGCCGCCGCCATCGCGCCCGATCTGTCGCCCGATTGCGTGGTGAGCGATGTCGGCTCCTCCAAACGCACGATCACCGATGCGTTGACCGATGCCTTGCCGGGTTTCGAGATCATCCCAGCACATCCGGTGGCAGGCACCGAACATTCCGGCCCCGATGCGGGATTTTCCACGCTGTTCAACCAGCGCTGGTGCATCATCACTCCGCCCCCCGGCGCCAATCCGGCCAAGGTCGCCGCGCTGGTGGATTTCTGGGAAAGCCTGGGCGCAATGGTGGAAACCATGGATGCCGACCATCACGACCGCGTGCTGGCGGTGACCAGCCATATCCCGCACCTGATCGCCTATACCATCGTGGGGACGGCCAGCGATATGGAGACGGTGACGCGCAGCGAAGTGATCAAATATTCGGCCGGGGGTTTTCGCGATTTCACCCGCATCGCCGCCAGCGATCCGACCATGTGGCGCGACGTATTCCTGCACAACAAGGACGCGGTGCTGGAAATGCTCGACACCTTCCTCACCGATCTGGCGCTGATGCGCGAAGCGATCCGCGCAGGCGACGGGCAGATGATGTACGACACCTTCAGCCGCACCCGCGCCATTCGTCGTTCCATCGTGGCACTGGGACAGGACGATCCGCGCCCCGATTTCGGGCGCAGCGATCACAAATAGCAGGGCTCAGCCGACCCGGTAAACGCTCAGCCGGACGGTGGAGCCGACCTTGCCCCCGGTGGCGAGGAACAGGCTGGAATTGACCCAGGCGTAATCGGGATGGCCGCTGTCCAGCCGGATCGCGGTGCGCATATAATATTCGCTGGTCGGCACATCCTCGCCCGCCGCGATGCGTGCCGCCACTTCGGCGCTGGCCTGGCGGATGCCTTGGCTCACCACTTCGATCACCGCGCCTTCCGCCGTTTCAATGGCATAGCGGGCGTCCAGTTCGGCCACGCCGTTCGCGTTCACGGTCTGCCAGTCTGCGCCCACATTCAGGATGCGACCTGACAGGCGCGGGCCGCTGGCGCTGCCACCGATGATCGGGATGATACGGCGGGTGCCGCTGGCGCAGCTGCCCATTTCATGGGGGCGCGAGAGTTCCACCACCAGGTCGCAGGCGTGTTCGAGCGCGATGCTCACGCCGCCACCCGCGCCACCTTTGCGCCTTCGGGAATGGTGCGCGGCGCCTTGTTCAACTCGTCGCGCGCAAAGCCCGCGGCCTTTTGATAGGCGAGCATGAAGGCGCTGCGTTCCTCCGCCGGGATGACATCGTCGATATGGTCGAACACGCCGCCACAGCGTTCCTCCACCATGCCCAGCAGGCCAAACGGGCCGGAGCCACGGTTGCGCAGCGCCAGCGCGCCGACCTTTTCGCACAATTCGGCATCGTATTGCGCCAATGCTGCCGGGGTGACGCCCGTTTCCAGCATGATGCGGCCGATCACGCGCCCGTCAATAATGGCCTGCGACGCGCCGTTGGAACCGGTGGGATACATCGGATGCGCCGCATCGCCCAGCAGAGCCACCGGCCCATCCACCCATGTGGGCAGCGGATCGCGGTCGATCATCGGATTTTCAAACGCGACTTCGGACTTGGCGAGCAGGGCCGGCACATCGAGCCAGTCATAGACGAAGCCGTCGAACTGGTGGGCAAACTCGCTCAGTTCCACCGCGCGGAACCAGCCCGACTTGCTCCAGTCATGGTCGGCATCGAAGGTCTGTTCGGCAATCCAGTTGATATCCGCCCGCCCGTCATCCCCGGTGTGCGAGATGGGGTAGAACACGATGCGGTGGCGGCTGGTGCCGAGGCCCACAAAGGAGGAACCGCTGCGGATCGGCACATCGCGCGCGGTGCCGCGCCACATGATCGTGCCGCCCCAGCGGATTGGCGGCTGGCCAGGATGCATCTGCGCGCGCACCGCCGAATGGATTCCCTCTGCTCCGAACAGCAATGCGCCCCGGTGTTCCGACTTCGTCCCGTCGCGCGCGGTGACGAGCGCGGTGACGCTGCCATCGGCCTCCTTGCGGTATCCGGTCACCTGCTGGCCCAACCGCACCGCATTGGGCCCCAGCCGCTCCAGCACCTTGCGGTAGAGCAGCAGGTGGAACTTGCCCCGGTGCACCGCATATTGGTGCCAGTTGTAACCGGCCAGCTTGCCGCGCGGTTCGGAATAGATGTCGCGCCCGTTCAGACCCACCAGCGCCCATTCGCGCGCGGGGATGCCGACCTCGTCCAGCTCGGCCTCGCCAATGCCCAGATCTTCCAGCTCGCGCACGGCGTTGGGCTGGATATTGATGCCCACGCCCAGCGGGCGCAATTCGGCCACGCTTTCGAACACGGTGCACTTCACGCCGATCTGGTGCAGGGTAAGCGCAAGTGACAGGCCGGCAATCCCGCCGCCGGCAATCAACACGGTGTCGTGCTGCATCTGGAACGATTCTCCGGATGGTGGAGCCAGCGCCAGACGCGCGCTCAACCGTAAAAGGCGACGCCTAGCCGCCTCTATCGGGTGAGACAATCACCTTCTGCCCGGTGAGGCGAAAGCCCGTAGCGCCTATTCGGCCGCCTCTGCCTGCTTTGCGGCATGGTCGCGCGCGGCAAGGAACCGCTCGGCATCGAGGGCCGCCATGCAGCCCGTGCCCGCTGCGGTCACCGCCTGGCGATAGGTGTGGTCCATCACATCACCGCAGGCAAACACGCCGGGAATCGCGGTTTTGGGCGTGCCCGGCTCGACCACCAGATAGCCGCCATCGTCGGTTTCCAGCTTGCCCTTGAACAATTCGGTCGCGGGCGCATGGCCGATGGCAACGAAAGCTCCGTCCACTTCCAGCGTGCTTTTTTCACCCGTTACCGTATCGACCAGTTCCAGATGGCCCAGCGTGCCATTTTCCGCCGCGACAAAGCGTTCCACCGCCTTGTTCCACAGCACGTTGATCCGTACGTTGGCGAAGAGGCGATCCTGCAGGATCTTCTCTGCCCGCAGACTGTCGCGCCGGTGGATCAGCGTCACATCGGGCGAATGGTTGGTGAGATAGAGTGCTTCCTCCACCGCGGTATTGCCACCGCCGATCACCGCCACCTTCTTGCCGCGGTAGAAGAACCCGTCGCAGGTGGCGCAGGCCGACACGCCCTTGCCGCCCAGTTCCTGTTCGCCCGGAACGCCCAGCCATTTCGCCTGCGCGCCGGTGGCGATCACCAGCACATCGCCCACATATTCATCGCCCGAATCGCCGATGGCGCGGAAGGGGCTGCCACTCGCCAGATCGACTTCGACGATCGTGTCCCACATCATCCGCGTGCCCACGTGCTCGGCCTGTTTCTGCATCTGCTCCATCAGCCACGGGCCCTGGATCACATCGGCAAAGCCGGGATAGTTTTCGACATCGGTGGTGATGGTCAGCTGGCCGCCCGGTTGCAGCCCCTGCACCACGATCGGCTCCATCCCCGCGCGCGCGCCATAGATCGCGGCGGAATAACCAGCCGGGCCAGAGCCGATGATGAGCATACGGGTTGTGTGAACAGCCATGGAATCGTGTCTTTCGCCGTAAGTTATGCGGCGGAGTTAGGCCGCGAAGCCCAGCAATTCAACCGCCCGCCCTGTGGACAGCGCCCAGGCTTTACTTGGGGGGGCGATGGGTTAGGTTTGCGGGCAAAACACTCAGCATCAACGGGGAGAGAGATGATGCGCGGATGGAACGGCCTTGCCTTGGCGGGGTTGCTGACACTTGCGGCACCGGCATTGGCGCAAACGACCGAGGAGGAGGTGGGCCGCCCGCCCGCCCCGCCCGCCGGATGGCAGGCGCCCCTTACCCCGTGGGGCGATCCCGATATGCGCGGCACCTATCCGCTGGAAAGCATGGGCTCCACCCCGATGCAGCGCCCCGCGCATTTCGGCACACGGCGGCTGATGACCGAGGAGGAATACCGCAACGCCTTCCTGTCGGCGGAGGAACTGGCCGAACTCGCCGATGTCGAGGACGAAGCGGGCGTGCTGGGCAGCGGCAACTGGTTCGAACGCGGCGCGCCCTTGCGCCAGACATCGCTGATCGTGG
Source organism: Alteraurantiacibacter palmitatis (assembly GCF_037154115.1). Taxonomy (NCBI): domain Bacteria; kingdom Pseudomonadati; phylum Pseudomonadota; class Alphaproteobacteria; order Sphingomonadales; family Erythrobacteraceae; genus Alteraurantiacibacter; species Alteraurantiacibacter palmitatis. Next base: position 271,179 of record NZ_JBANRO010000005.1, read on the forward strand.
AACCCGCCAATGGCCGCGTCCCGCCGCTCACCCCGGCGGGCGAGGAACTGCGCGCACAGATGCGCGACAGCTGGAACATTGCGGTGTTCGAAGGGCCGCAGGATTTCAACAGCCTTGACCGCTGCCTGTCGCGCGGGCTGCCCGCCAGCATGATCCCCTTCCCCTACAATAACGGCCTGCGCGTGTTTCAGGCGCCGGGGGTGGTGGTGATCAATCTGGAGCTGATCCACGAAACGCGCGTGATCCATCTGGGCGATGCCGCCCCGCCGCCCGATGTGCTGCGCACTTATCTGGGCCATTCGCGCGGGCGCTGGGAAGGCAATACGCTGGTGGTGGAAACCACCCATTTCAACGGCCTGTCGCCCATGGTGATCGTGGGGCCGACCAACCGCCCCATCCCCACCAGCGACCACTTGCGCATGGTGGAACATTTCACCCTGACCGGGCCGGGGCAGGTCTATTACGAGGCATGGGTGCACGATCCCGTGGTGCTGACCGAGCCGTTCAAGATGGGCTTTCCCTGGACGCGCGACGATGACTACCAGCCGTTCGAATATGCCTGCCACGAAGGCAACACGATCCTGCCATCCTATATCCGCGCCACGTCCCCGCGCTTTGCCGATTGGCGCGTGGCAAACGGCGGCACACGCGATCCCGCACCTGTCGTGCGCCAAGGGAATTAGGCAGATAATCGTAACGCGCGTTAGAAATTGCGCTTGTCAAACGGGCCGCTGCGCTGAACTATGCGGCGGTGGAGCGCGGAGGGACCATCCGCGCCGGGGAGAGGGTAATGACGGATAACGGCAAGGGGCCGCGGCTGGACCGGCGCGGCTTTATCGGCAGCGCAGCCCTAGGGCTTTCGGCGGGCAGCGCGGCGCTGATCGGGATGAGCGGGCAGGCGCTGGCACAAGCGGGCGGTGCGCCCCACCCGACTGGCCCGCGCCCATCCGGTGCGCCGCAGGTCGATTTCCCCGATGATCCGCGTGCCTTTGGCGGCGGCCCTGCGTCGGCCCGCAACCGCACCGAAATGGACCAGCGCGATTGCGAGGTGGAAGGCGACTGGCCCACTGACCTCGACGGCGCATTCTACCGCGTGGGGCCGGACCCGCAATATCCCAAGCCCGATCAATGGGCGGGCGACATCCCCTTTGACGGCGAAGGCCATGTCTCGATGTTCCGCATCAAGGACGGACACGTCGATTACCGCACCCGCTATGCCCGCAATGCCCGCTTCGTCGCGCAGGCAGAGGCGCGGCGCAGCCTGTTCGGAATGTACCGCAACCCGCTCACCGATGATCCTTCGGTCGCGGGCCTCAACCGGGGCACCGCCAATACGCAATTGTTCCTGCATCACGGCAAGCTGCTGGTGTTCAAGGAAGACAGCCCGCCCGTGGTGATGGACCCGCTGACGCTGGACACGCTGGATCCCGAATACACTTTTGGCGGAAAGCTGGAGAGCCAGACGCACACCGCCCATCCCAAGATCGATCCCGCGACCGGCGGCCTGATCGGCTTTGGGTACGAGGCGACCGGCTTCCTGTCGAAAGACATCAATGTGTTCGAGGCCGACCGGGACGGCCGCATCTTCTGGTCGGTCACCGTGGCCGCGCCCTATGCCGGCATGATGCACGATTTCTGCGTCACGCAGGATTACATCGTGCTCTACCTCGTCAACATGGTGGCGGATGAAAACCGCATCCGGGCAGGCGGGGTGCATTTCAGCTATGACAGCACCGCCCCTTGCTACATGGGCGTGATGCGGCGCGGGGGTGACGGGCGCGATCTGAAATGGTTGACCGGGCCGAACCTGTTCTGCACCCATGTGATGGGCGGCTGGAACGAAGGCACGAAAATCACCGTCGACATGGACGGGGGCGAAGGCAACCAGTTCCCCTTCTTCCCCTCGCTTCACGAGCCCTTCGATCCCGTGAAAGGCACCGGCTACATCCGCCGCTTCACCGTGGACATGGCAAGCCGCACAAACGACCGGTATCAGGCGGAAACGATCTTCCCGGAGGTGCAGGGCGTGCTCAGCCGGCAGGATGACCGGTTCCACACGCTGCCCTATCGCTGGGGCTTTTTGCAGGTGACCGGCCCCAATGGCGGCTGGGCGGTGATCGATCACCGGCTGGGCACGTCCAAGGTGCTGTCGGTGCCCGGATACCAGCTTTCGGAAATGACCTTCGTGCCGCGGCGCCATGATGCGGAGGAAGGCGACGGCTATCTGATCGGCCTCGGCTCCAGCATGGCGGAGGCCGGGCGCAGCGATCTCATCCTGTTCGATCTGGCCGATACCAATGGCGGCCCGCGCGCACGGGTGAAGATGCCCTATCGCTGCGTCGGGCAGGTGCACGGCTTCTGGGCGGATGCGAAGGACATACCGGGGGCGATCCCGGCGTGATGCGCAGGTGGCTGGCCGCGCTGGCAGCTTTTCTGGCGCCGCTCACCTATGGTGTGGCGCTGGCGCAAGGCGGCCACGCCGAATGGATCAATACCGGCCGCACGGCGGATGAGCAGCGTTTCTCTCCGCTGACGCAAATCAACGATGGCAATGTGGGGCAATTGGGCCTTGCCTGGTATGCTGACCTCGCCAGCGACCGGGGGCAGGAGGCGACGCCCATCGTGGTGGGGCGCACGCTGTATAATGTCGAGCCGTGGAATGTCGTCACCGCGCATGACGCCACCAATGGCCGCGTGCTGTGGCGGTTCGATCCGCAAGTGCCCCTGCGTTTCGGCCGCCTCGCCTGCTGCGACATTGTCAGCCGGGGCTTGGCGAGCGACGGTGCCCGCGTGTTTGTGGCCACGCTGGACGGGCGGCTGATCGCGCTGGACAAGGACAGCGGCGAAACTGTGTGGTCCACACTCACGGTCGACAACGCGCAAAGCTACACCATTACCGGCGCGCCGCGCGTGGCGGGCGATCTGGTGCTGATCGGCAATGGCGGCGCGGAAATGGGAGTGCGCGGCTATATCTCCGCCTATGAGCGGGTGACCGGCGCGCTGCGCTGGCGCTGGCATACGGTTCCAGGCAATCCGGCTGACGGGTTTGAAAACGAGGCCATGCGCATGGCCGCCGCCACATGGAGCGGCCAATGGTGGCTGGCGGGCGGCGGCGGCACGGTGTGGGATTCGATCAGCTACGATCCTGAGCTTGGCCTCATCTATATCGGCACGGGCAACGGATCGCCGTGGACGCGCGCCTATCGCAGCCCTGATGGCGGGGATAATCTGTTCCTCGCGAGCATCGTGGCGTTGGATGCGCGGACAGGAGAATACCGCTGGCATTACCAGACCGTGCCGGGTGAGGAGTGGGATTACACCGCCACGCAGCAGATGATCCTTGCTGATCTGGAAATCGGCGGGCGCACCCGGCAGGTCATCATGCAGGCGCCCAAGAACGGCTTTTTCTACGTGCTCGACCGGGCAACCGGCGAACTGCTGAGCGCCGAGGCGATTGCGCCGATCAGCTGGGCGAGCGCAGTGGACACGGCCACGGGGCGCCCGGTGGAGAACCCAGCGGCGCGTTACGGCACCATTCCCGTCATGGTCAGCCCCGGCGCGGGCGGCGCGCATAACTGGAACCCGATGGCGTTCAGCCCGCAGACGGGCCTTGTCTATATCCCCGTGACCGAAACCTACATGGCCTATGCCGCGGCGGAGACTTACGAGCCGGGGCGCGGGCTGGGCACCGCTTTTTCCGGGCATGACGATATCCGCCGCCAGATTGCCGAATATGCGGACGCCAACTCCAAGGGCTGGCTGGCCGCGTGGGATCCCGTCACACAGACCGAACGCTGGCGCGTGCCCTATTCGCAAAAGGGATCGGGCGGCGTGCTGGCGACCGCAGGCAATCTGGTGTTTCAGGGCACGATTGGCACCACCTTTGCCGCCTACCGCGCCGATACGGGCGAGAAGCTGTGGGAGATGCCGGTGCAGAATGTGCCGATTGCCGCGCCCATCACCTACATGGTGGACGGCGTGCAATATGTGGCGGTCAATGCCGGATGGGGCGGCGGCCTTGCCCATGTGGAGCGCGCGCAGTTTTCGCACCTGTTCCTCGGCCGCCCGCGCCTGCTGGTGTTCCGGCTTGGCGGCACGGTGCAATTGCCGCCCATGCCGCCCGAAAGCATGGCGTTGCCCGAACTTGCGCCCCCGCCGCCGCTCACCGCATCGCTGCAAACAGTCGCGCGGGGCGAGGCGCTTTACGGCGCGAATTGCGCGCTGTGCCACGGCAATGCCGCGCGCGGCGGGGTGAAGGATCTGCGCCATATGACGCCCGCCACCCATGCCGCCTTTGCCGATATCGTGCTGCGCGGATCGCGCGCCCGCGCCGGCATGGCCAGCTTTGCCGATGTGCTGTCGGCAGAGGAGGCCGAGGCCATTCACCAATACCTGATCGCCCGCGCCAACGAGGACTGGGGCGGCTGACCATTTTACCGGGAGGGGACAGATCATGCAAAACTGGAAAACCGCGCTGGCCGCTGCACTGATGGTTACGGCAATGCCAGCGGCACGGTTGGCGGCGCAATCGCCCGCGCCCACCTACGCCCCCACCTATGCGCAGGACAAGGCCGAGATCGAGGATCTGATGGCGCGGTATCTGTTCGCCATCGATTATTTCGACTGGGACGCCTACATGGCGACCTTCGCCCCCGATGCGGAGCTGGAATTTGCCAGCGGCACCTATCGCGGGCAGGCGGAAATCCGCGAGGCGGTGACGCGCTTTTCCGAGAATATCGGCCGCTTTTACCACACCGAGGACGGCCAGCCTGCCAAGCTGCGCCATGTCGTGCTGCAATCCGCCGTGCGGGTCGAAGGCGACCGGGCATGGGGCACCACGCTGTGGGTAGAAATGGCCAATAACGGCCCCGGCGACACGATGAAGATGGGCACTTACGGCATTTACGAAGACCAGTTCAGCAGGCTGGACGGACGCTGGCTGATCCAGCGCCGCCGCGTGCTCAACGAATTCCTGCCCGGCCGCGAATCCGGCCCGGAGAATCCGGTGCGCGGCATGGATTCCGCTGCCGATGCCGCGCGCGGGGGTGGCCGGCGCTAGGCGACCAGCGGCACGGCGTTTGACCGTGACAGGCCGGCGGGGAGGCTGATCCCTCAGGGCCTGCGTCGATCTTCCGCGTGGCGGCTTGCCGATTTCAGCGCGCGCTCCGCTGCCTTCACCAGGCGCCGCCGGTCGTGCGCTCTTTGCTCCAGGATTTTCTGAAGCTGGGCGGCGAAGCGTGCCCGGGTAATCGGATCAAGCCCGGCAAAACTGGCCTCTGCAACTTCTGGCGCCACCGCCAGGTCGTTCAGTTCGCCAAGGCTGTCCTGCACCCTGCCCAGCACCTTGGCGAGCGCTGTCTGCCGCGCCGCACCCGCCTGTGTTGATTGCAGCGACGCGAAAAAGCCGACGCCATAGCGCAGCTTCTTGACCTTGATGCGCAGCCTGTGCCGCGCAGCATCGGACATTGTCGCCAGATCTCCCTCATGGCGTAGAACCTTGTGCAGGCGGTGCGCGATGGCATGGCGGGCAAAGGCGGTGATCGGCTCGTCACCACCGCGTTTCACCGCCGAGGTCAGCCAGTTTCCCGCCTCCAGCCATGCCGCAAAGTCTTGCAGCAGGCGTTGAAAGGCCGCGCTGCCCAGCATATGCCGAGCCTCGCCAATCGCCTCATCGCGGTGCGCGGCGAGATGGGCCAGGAGGTCGGCGCAATCCTGCCCGCTTTCCGCCGCCTGGGCAGACACCAGATCGCACAGCACCTGCATATCGCGCGCCGGCCCCAGCCGGCCCGCAACCGCTTTCCATTCGGCGCGCAGCACCGCTGCCTGCGGATCGTTAGTCACCCGGCGAAACAAGGCGAAGGCCGCGCGCAAGCGGCGAATGGCGATGCGCGACTGATGGAGAGCCTCCGCATCGCCCCTTGCCACCACCAGCGGATAATTGGCGAGGAGATGGGCAAGGCAATTGCGGGCAATGGCGTGGAAGCCCTCCCGCGTATCCATCTGCGGGTTGAGCAGCACCGGCGGGGCGGTACTTGCATTGGGGCTGGTTTCGGGTTCGACGGGATGGATCATATGCGCTCCCCCGGTTCGATGCCTGCCTGCCCTGCCCACTGCGTGAAAGGCGGGCCTCTCGCATCCTGTCACAGGCTGGACATTGTTGCCGCTCGCGCCTGCCAATGCAAGGCATCCCGCCTTGCGCAAACCTTCGGCGCGGTTGACCTGCTCTCTGCGTGTATCCGGCGGCGGTCGATCGCGGTAAAGAGAGCCATGTTCGACGCCGCCGAATGGACGATTCAGGCAAATCTGGCGCTCCAGCTGCTTGCCGCGCTGGCGGCAGGGTTGCTGGTGGGGATCGAGAGAGGCTGGCGCCAGCGAGCCGAGGCCGAAGGCACACGCGTGGCGGGCGTGCGCACCTTCACGCTGATCGGGGGCACAGGCGGGCTGGTTTCGATTACGGCAACCCAGATATCCTCCTGGCTTGGCGCGATCCTGCTTGCCGCCCTGGTGGTGGTGGTGGCCGGGGCATTTCTGCGCATACGACCACAAGGCAGCAACCGCGATGCAACGACCATCGTCGCGGCCATGGCAACGCTGGGCCTGGGCCTGCTGGCGGGCGCGGGCCTTGCCGCATTGGCACTGGCGGGGGCCGCGCTTATCACGCTGGTGCTGGCCTTGCGCAGACCGATGCACGGCGTGCTGCGGGCGCTGTCCGAGGAGGAGGTGCGCGCCATTGCCCGTTATGCGGTGATTGCGGCCGCCGTGCTGCCCTTCCTGCCCGATGCGGCCTATGGCCCCTATGGGGCGTGGAACCCGTTCCGCCTGTGGCTTGTCGTGGTGCTGGTGACCGGCTTTTCGGTCGCCGGTTATATCGCCAACCGGCTCATCGGGCAGAACAGGGGGACGATTGCCACCGCGCTGATCGGCGGTGCCTATTCCTCCACGGCGGTGACCGCAGCCTTGTCCACCCGCCTGAAGGACAAGGAACCCGGCCCCTTTGCGACCGGCATCGCGCTGGCCAGTGCCGTGATGTATGTCCGGGTGCTGGTGCTTGCCGCGATCCTTGCGCCGCGCGTGCTCGGGCCGCTGGCGTTCCTCCTGGTGCCTGCCATGCTTGCCGCATTCGTGCTGGTCGGCATATTGTGGAAGCGGGAAACCGCCTCCACCGGGGCGGCCTCCACGCTCAAGGCCAAGCCCTTTGAACTGCTGCCGGCACTGGGTTTCCTGCTCGCCGTGGCGCTGTCCTCCTTGCTGGTTCACTGGGCAGAGGCCGAATTCGGCCAGAGCGGCGCGGCCATTTCCCTGTTCATCGCGGGCAGTTTTGATGTCGACGCGGCGATGGTCGCCTATTCGGTTCTTCCGGCCGAAGCGGTGCCGGTCAGCCTGGCGGCGCTGGCGCTGGCCGGGACGGTCGTGGTCAACATGGCGTTCAAGACTGCCATCGTGTTCGCCAATGCCGGGCCGGCCGCGGGCCGGCGCGCCGGGTTCGCCTTGCTGGCAAGCTGCGCGATTCTGGCTGCCACCTGTCTTGCCGATGCGGCGATCGTGTTTGGCTGACCATTCCGTGCCAGCCTTGCGGCGCTGGACGGGATGCGCGCCCTGATCCATATCTGCCGGAAAGGTGATAGGGGTGGCAGGCGGCCTTGCCCTCCTCGCTGTCCAAGGGGTCTGCAGGCGTGATCTACATTCTTCAGAATAGTGTCCCCATCGCGCTGGCGACGCTTGCCGGGCTGGCGATCGGGGCGATCTGGCTGCGCCTTGCCGAAACGGCGCCGCTGCGATGGCAAGTGGTCGCGCTGGCCGCGCTGGCCGAGTTCTGGCTGGCGGCCATCCTTGCAGGGGCGTTGATCCTGGCCCCCGATGAAGCAGGCGCATGGACCATGGCATTGGGCAGCGCCTTCATCATCTGGCTGGGCTTTGTCCTGCCCGCGCTGGCGGTGACGCTGGCCGCACTGGGCAGGCGCACCGGGACAATCCTTGCGGCGAGCGGGCACTGGCTGGTCGTCATGCTGGTGCAGGCCGCGATCCTGCAAGCGGCAGGTCTGGTGGCGCCAGCAGCCACCTGACCGGCGCAGATGTGTGACAGAGGTTCACAATTCGGCCATTTTCCGGTGCCGAAAGCTTCGCTGATCGGTCACCAATTGTGCATTGCAGCGTAATACTGCGCGCCTAGCGCGCCCCTCGACCGCAGCGGCGAACACGCCTGCGTGCGGGAAACACATGAGGGATAACAACCATGCACAGTTTGAGGACAATCGCCCTGGCTTCGGTCGCGCCGCTGGCGCTGTTCGCACAGCCCGCGCTCGCCAATGCAGACACCGCCGAGACCGCCGATGCCAGCGCCGAAACCGCCAGCGATGTCATCATCGTCTACGGTCAGGGCCAGACGCGCCAGGTGCAGGAAATCCAGGCGCAGGACATTTCCAGCCTGCTGCCGGGCACCAGCGTGATCCGCGCCATCGAAAAGCTGCCCAGCGTCAACATCCAGGCCGCCGATCCTTTCGGCAATTACGAATGGTCGACCCGCGTCACCATCCGCAGCTTCAACCAGAACCAGCTTGGCTTCACCTTCGACGGCGTGCCGCTGGGCGATATGAGCTATGGCAACCACAACGGCCTGCATATCAGCCGCGCGGTGAGCAGCGAGAATGTCGGCTCGGTTCTCGTCAGCCAGGGCGCCGGCTCGCTCGGCACCAATTCCACGGGCAATCTGGGCGGCACGGTGGAAACCTTCAGCGTGGCCCCCGAAGGACGCTTCGCCCTTGATGCCGCCGCCACCTATGGCAGCAACGACACGATGCGCGGCTTCCTGCGCGTCAATGCCGGCAGCGACAACGGCGCGCGCGGCTATGTCTCCTACGGCTATGGCTCGTCCGACAAGTTCAAGGGCGAAGGCAAGCAGGACCAGCACATGGTCAATGCCAAGGTCGTGGTTCCCATCGGCGATGTGGAACTGGACGCATGGGCCAGCTATTCCGACCGGCGCGAGCAGGATTACCAGGATATGTCGCTCGATATGCTGAGCCGCCTGGGCAACCGCTGGGACAATTTCTTCCCCGATTACGCACTGGCGATCCGCGTGGCCGATATTGCCAACAACCGCGGCGATACCGGCGCGCCGGTTTCCAACCCGGCTGCGGGCACCGTCTATCCGGGCAATATCACCAGCCCCGACGATGCCTATTACGACGCTTCCGGCCTGCGCAAGGACTTCCTTACCCATATCGGCCTGACCCTGCCGCTGGGCGATGCGGGCAGCTTTGCGATCCGCGGCTATTACCACGACAATTCCGGTCGCGGCCTCTGGGGCACCCCCTATGTGCCCAGCCCCAACGGCGTGCCGATGTCGGTGCGCACCACCGAATACGAGATGCAGCGTGTCGGCGTATTTGCCAATCTCACCTTTGAAACAGGCATCCAGACCTTCACCGTCACCGCCTGGCGCGAAAACAACGATTTCAACCAGGCGCGCCGCTTCTACGCCTTTGAAAGCCGCACCAATCCGGGCCTGTCGTTCCGCGAATGGCCCAAGAACCCCTTCTTCACCCAGTGGGAATTCGATTTCACCACCGACACGATGCAATACAGCGTGGCCGATCGGATCGATCTGGGTATGCTCACGCTGAATCTTGGCTGGAAGGGCTTCAAGGTCACGAATGAGGCGACGCCGATCGTGGCAGCCAGCTTCCCGTCGGGCAAGATCACGGTCGAGGATTGGTTCCAGCCGCACGCCGGCTTCAATGTGGAACTGAGCGATGCAGCCGAATTGTTCGGCGGCTTCACGCAGGCGACCCGCGCCTTTGCCTCGGCCACCACGACCGGCCCGTTCAGCACCAACCAGACTGGCTTCAACGCGATCCGCGACACGCTGAAGCCCGAACAATCCGACACCTACGAGCTGGGGCTGCGGTTCAACGATCCGGTCTTCAACGGCGTGGTCGGCGCCTATCTGGTCAATTTCCGCAACCGGCTGCTGTCGGCTGCGGCCGGGCCGAGCATTGTGGGCAGCCCCAACGTGCTGCAGAACGTGGGCAATGTCCGCGCGCTGGGCTTTGAAGCGGTGGGCGATCTGCGCCTTGGCGGCGGGTTCAACCTGTTCGCCTCCTACAGCTATACCGATGCGACATACCGCGACGATGTGTTCAACGTATCGGGCACGCTGCTGGCCGCGATCAAGGGCAAGACCGTGGTGGACGCGCCCAAGCACCTGTTGCGCGGGGAACTGGGCTATGACGATGGCACGCTGTTCGGCCGGATCGGTGCGAATTATATGTCGCGCCGTTTCTTCACCTACACCAACGACCAGTCGGTGCCGGGCCGGGCGATTGTCGATGCGACGCTGGGCTATCGCTTCAACGACTTCATCGAAGTGCAGCTGAACGCCACCAATCTGTTCGACAAGGATTACGTCTCGACCATCGGGTCGGGCGGCTTTGGCAACAGCGGCGACCGGCAGACGCTGCTGGTCGGTGCGCCGCAGCAATTCTTTGTCAGCCTGCGCACCAGCTTCTGAACTGAACGAGGCGGGCCGGCGGGAGACATCCTGCCGGCCCGCCCTGCCCCTTCCTTGCCCATTTCGTCAGAGGGACGCCCCCGCCATGATCCGCACCGCACCGCCTTTGCTGCGCGTCAACCGCCGCACGGCCTTGTCGGGCCTTGCCCTTGGCGCAGCTGCCGGCGCATTCCCTTTGCCTGCGGCCGCGCGCACAACCGGGCCGTTCCAGCACGGCGTGGCCAGCGGCGATCCCGATGCGACCAGCGTGGTCCTGTGGACGCGCGCCACCACCAGCGGGCCGGTCATGCTGACCTGCGAACTGGCCGAGGATCTGGCCTTTTCGCGCATTATTGCCAGCCACCGGATCGCCACCGGGCCGGATCAGGACCACACCGCCAAATGGCTTGCAACTGGCCTTCAGCCGGGCGCATCCTATTACTACCGTTTCCATTTTGACGGCCATGTCAGCCCGATTGGCCGCGCGCGCACCCTACCCGCCGGCCATGTGGACAGGCTGGGCATTGCGCTGGCCTCCTGCTCCAATTTCGCCTTCGGCCATTTCCACGCCTATACCGCCATGGCGCACGATCCGGCGGTCGATTTCGTGCTGCATACCGGCGACTACATCTACGAATACGGGCACGATGGCTGGGGCGACGACGTGGCGCAGGCGCTGGGCCGCCGCCACGATCCCGCGCACGAGATCGTGTCCCTTTCCGATTACCGCCGCCGCCACGCGCAGTACAAGACCGATCCGGGAGCGCAGGCGATGCACGCCGCGCATACCTTCATGGCCTGCTGGGACGACCATGAAAGCACCAACAACCCCTGGGTGGGCGGCGCGCAAAACCACCAGAACGCGACAGAGGGCGACTGGGAAGCCCGCCGCGCCGCCTCTATCCGCGCCTATTACGAATGGATGCCGGTGCGCGAACCCGGCTGGCCGGGCACGCCGGGCCCGGACGGGCGCGAGTTCTGGCGCAATTACGTGCTGGGTGACCTTGCCAGCCTGTTCACGCTCGAATCGCGCCACACCGCGCGGGCCGAACAGGCCGATTATGCGCCGCTGGCGGATGTGGCGGGCGATGCGGAGGCGATTGCCCGCTTCCGCCGCGAAGTGCTTGACGCGCCCGGCCGCCGGATGATCTCGCAGCGGTGCGAGGCGGATCTGGAGCGAGCCTTGCGCGCCTCGGTCAGCGCGGGCCAGCCGTGGCGGCTGATCGGCAACGCCATCCCCATTGCGCGCACCGATGTGCCCGATCTGGTCGCGTTGGGCGTGCTGCCCGATCCCTTTGCACCGGGCGCACCCTATTCGGAAGGCGCGCTGTCCAATGCGCGCATTCTGGCGCTGAAGGGCCGCGCGGGCCTGCCCTTTTATCCCGATACCTGGGACGGCTATGGCTGGGCGCGCGAACGGCTGTACGATATGGCGCGGGGTGCGGGCGCGGCGGATCTGATCTTCCTCACCGGCGACAGCCACAGCTTCTGGGCCAATTCGCTGAAGGATGCGCGCGGCCGCCCGGTGGGCGTTGAACTGGGCACGGCGGGCGTCACTTCGCCCGGCGATTTTGTCGAAAGCGGCTTCGGCGACGAACTGTCCCGTCGGCTTGACGCCGCATTTGCCGAACATATTCCCGAAGTCGATTGGACCGACAATATGCACCAGGGCTATGTCCGGCTGGATATGCGCCATGACGGCGCAACCGCCAGCTTCATCGCAGTGGACACGGTGCGCGAAGCCACGTTCCGCCCCTTCATCCTCAACCGCAAGGACATCAGCCGCGATGGCGGCGCCATCCGCTTTGCCTGACCACCGGGAAGGGATGGCGTGGTGCCGGAGGTCAGGATTGAACTGACGACCTACCGCTTACAAGGCGGTTGCTCTACCACTGAGCTACACCGGCACGCCGGGCTTCCATAGGTAAGTCGAAGGCAGGCGGCAAGATGCTGCAATATCAGGATGGCAGGGTCGGCGGGCGGCTCTCCACCGGCCAGTCCGGCTCCTCCATCCCCTTTGTCTTCCACAGCGACCAGACCACCCCGCCCGCGATCAGCGCAAAGGTGACGCCCAGGCTGATCCACGCCGGAATCTTTCCGCCATCAAGCATGAAATCGGACACAAAGATCTTCGACCCGATGAACACGAGCACGGCCGCCAGCGCATATTTGAGGTAGTGGAAACGGTGCACCATCGCCGCCAGCGCGAAATACAGCGCGCGCAGGCCAAGGATCGCGAAAATATTGCTGGTGTAGACGATGAAAGTGTCCGTGGTGATGGCAAAGATCGCCGGCACGCTGTCCACTGCAAACACCAGATCCGCCAGGTTGATGACCACCAGCGCCAGAAACAGCGGGGTCGCGGCGCGCACCATCTTGCCGGTCTTTTCATCCGGCACCTTCACGAAGAAGCGCTGGCCGTGCAGATCGGGCGTGACTCGCATCCGCCGGCTGATCCAGCGGATGGCGGGGTTGCTCCCCACATCCATCGGCTCGTCGCCGGCAAAGAACATCTTGATGCCGGTGAAAATCAGGAAGGCGGCGAACAGGTAGAGCACCCAATAAGCTTCGGCCAGCAGCGCCGCCCCGCCCGCGATCATCAGGCCGCGCAGCACGATCACCGCCATGATGCCCCACAGCAGCGCGCGGTACTGGTATTTGGCGGGAATGGCGAAATAGGTGAAGATCAGGCTGATGACGAAGACATTGTCGATCGACAGCGCCTTTTCGATGAAGAAGCCGGTGTAATATTCGGAAGCCGATGTCGCCCCCCGTTCAATCCACACCCACACGCCGAACAGCATCGCCACGGTGATGTAGAACACGCTCAGCTTGAGGCTTTCCGCAATGCCCAGCTCGCGGTCCTCCTTGTGCAGCACGCCCAGATCGAACGCGGTGAGCAGGATGACGATGGCGAGGAATGCGGCCCAGAACCACACAGGCGTGCCCAGCCAGTCGGCGGTGAGAAATTCGATCATGCAGCCTCAAGGTTAGCGGCAACGAAAACATCCCGACACTCCTGTTGCAAGAGGGGCGACCGGGACAAAAGAGGGATGGGGTAGCGCGGGGAAAGCCCGTCCGGGCTGGAGGGGGGGGTGGGGAACGCCCGGAAGCGATGCCTCCCCCGCGCTGGCCGAAGCCGCTCTCAGGCGAGAGCAGGCCGCAGCGAAACCTTGAACAGCAACGCCTTGATGCGCGCTGGTCTGAGCCCGAAGTTTCTACCAGCTACGAGTAGAGCCTTGAGCCGTTATGATGCCCATCGCTGGGCGTGATGGC